>JBDTNU010000547.1:0-2898 GCA_039933535.1 Caldimonas sp.
GCCGGCGCCGACATCGTCATCACCGGCCGCTGCGTCGACAGCGCGGTGACGCTCGGGGTGCTGATGCACGCCTTCGAGTGGCGCGCCGACGAGCACGACAAGCTGGCGATGGGCAGCCTGGCCGGCCACATCATCGAGTGCGGCTGCCAGGCGACCGGCGGCCTGCACACAGACTGGCGCGACGTTCCCGACTGGGCCGGCATCGGCTATCCGATCGTCGAAGCGGCGCCCGACGGCACGTTCGTCGTGACCAAGCCCGAAGGCAGCGGCGGGCTGGTCTCGGTGCCGGTCGTCGGCGAGCAGATGCTCTATGAAGTGGGCGACCCGGCTCGCTACATCCTGCCCGACGTGGTTTGCGATTTCAGCGAAGTCACGCTCGAGCAGGTCGGCGCGAACCGCGTCGCCGTGCGCGGCGCCAGGGGCCTGCCGCCGACCGACACCTACAAGGTCTGCGCGACTTATCCCGAGGGCTTTCGCGCCGTGGCGCAGCTCACCATCGTCGGCTTCGAGGCGGTGGCCAAGTGCGAGCGCACGGCCCAGGCGATTCTGGAACGCACGCGTCACCTGTTTCGCGAAGCCGGCTACGCCGACTACAGCGACTCGCTGATCGAAGTACTGGGCGCCGAGTCGGGTCACGGCCCGCACGCGAGCCACTCGCCGATCCACGAAGCGGTGCTGCGGCTCGCGGTCGCCCACGCCGACAAGCGCGCGCTCGAGTTGTTTGCACGGGAAGTGGCGCCGGCCGGAACCTCGTGGTCGCCTGGCACCACCGGCGTCGGCGGTCGGGCCAGCCCGTCGCGGGTGCTGAAGCAGTATTCGTTCTTGCTTGCGAAGACGCGGGTGCTGGTGCGCGTCGTCATCGACGGGCAGGCGATGGAAGTCGCCATTCCCGCCGGCCACGCGCTTGCACCGCGCGAGCTGCCTGCGAGCACCGAGACGCCCGCGGCCATCGACACGAATGGGATCACCGTACCCTTGATCGCGCTGGCCTGGGCACGCAGCGGCGACAAGGGCGACAGCTGCAACGTCGGCGTCATCGCGCGCTCGCCCGCGCTCGTCGAGTACCTGCGTGACGCGCTCACGGCCGAGCGCGTGCGCGCCTATCTGGCGCACCTCGTCAAGGGCAAGGTCACGCGATACGACGTTCCCGGCATCGGCGCCTTCAACTTCCTGCTCGAAGAAGCGCTCGGCGGCGGCGGCATGGCCTCGCTGCGCAACGACCCCTGGGGCAAGGGGATGGCGCAGATCCTGTTGACGATGCCGATGCATCTGGCGGCGCACCTGGTGCCGGGCGCGGCCTATGGGAACGCACGACGTTGAAGCCACAATGACCCGATTCCCGATCCGAAGAAGGAGCGTTTCCCCATGATCAGCCGTGTCGTCGTCTTCATGTTGTGGTCGTTCACCGCGGTCACCGTGACCTATGGTCAGGACGCGCCGGTCTCGCGTCTCGACGCGGTGCAAAAGAGCGGCAAGCTGCGCGTCTGCACGCCGGGCGACTACACGCCGTTCGCATTGCAGAAAGGCGACGCCTTCGAAGGCCTCGACGTCGACCTCGTCACCTCGGTGGCCAAGGCGTTGGGCGCCGAGCCGGTGTTCGTGAAGTCGGGCTGGCCGACGCTGATGAAGGACTTCGTCGAGAAATGCGACGTCGCCGTCGGCGGCATCTCGGTCACGCTCGACCGGCAGAAGACGGCCTTCTTCTCGCAGGCCTACATGGTCAACGGCAAGGCGCCGATCACGAAGTGCGAGAACGTCACCAGGTACCAGACCATCGCCGACATCGACAAGCCGAGCGTCACCGTCATAGAGAACCCCGGCGGCAGCAACGAGCGCTTCGCACGCGCCAACTTCAAGTCGGCGAAGATCGTCATCCATGCCGACAACACGACCATCTTCGACGAAATCCTCAAGGGCAACGCCGACGTGATGATTTCCGAGTCGGCCGAGACCATCGTGCAGCAGAAGCTGCGCCCCGGCCTGTGCGCGGTCAATCCCGACAAGCCGTTGCAATACGGCGAGATGGCATGGCTTCTGCCGCGCGGCGACGTCGCCTTCAAGGCGTGGATCGATCAGTGGATCCACCTCGCCAAGGCGAACGGCGAGTACGACCGGATCGTCGGGCGCTGGTTGCGATGACGTCGCGCGCCTGGCTCGCCTCTGCGGGCTGGGCCTTCCTGTGCTGCGTGGCCGGCCAGGTGTTCATCACCGCCGCGTCCATCGCTCTGTTCGTGCTTTTCTTCAGTGCGCTGGTCACGGCGATCTTTCCGCCGCTGCTGCTCCTGCTCGGAGCCGGCGAGGGGACCGGCTGGCACGTCGTTCTGTTCGTCGTCGGCGTGGGACTCGTGGTTCTCGGCGGCTCCGGATGGTTGATGCGCTGGGCCTATCGGCGCTGCCGGGCCGTCGCGTTTCCCCAGCCGGCCACGACGCGGGTGCAATGGAGCTGGGCGCGACGCTCGTCGATCCTGGTCGGCGTCGTGGCCAGCTTTGTCTTCGTGATGGCCGTGCCCGCGTTCTTCGTGGGGGAGATGCCGAGCCTTCCCGCTTTGCCCGAGGACCTTCCGTCCACCTCGGGCACCGTGTAGCCGCGACGGCTCAGGCGCCGGGCGCGCCCGGCGTCAGCATGTGCAGGATGTTCTTCGGGAGGGGCTGCGATTGCTTGCGGTCCACGGAGCGCCGCTCGATGCGGGAGCGGCCAGGGTGGCTCATCTCGAAGGCGACGAAATCGGCGGCGCCTTCGGGGCCCATGGCCCGGGTGCGCTCGAACGCGTGGACGTCGTGCGCGATCTGCTGCGCTTCGTCGCCCGAAATATCGTGGTCCAGCTCGGTGAACCGCTTCGCGCAACGGTCACACCATTCGTCGGTTTGCAGCGGTTCTGTATTCATTGCGTCTCCTGA
>JBDTNU010000548.1:0-2896 GCA_039933535.1 Caldimonas sp.
ACTCGCAGTTCTTCTTCGTGCAGGCGGCGTAGAGCGCGAGGGCGTGGTCCTGCAGTTCGAAGCCGCGCGTCAGGGCGATGCTTTTCTGGCGCTTCTCGATTTCGGCATCGAAGAACTCCTCGACCCGGCCGCAATCGAGGCAGACCAGATGGTCGTGGTGCTTGCCTTCGTTCAGCTCGAACACCGCCTTGCCGGTCTCGAAGTGGTTGCGCGAGAGGATGCCGGCCTGCTCGAACTGCATCAGCACGCGATAGACCGTGGCCAGCCCCACGTCGGCGTGCTCGGCGAGCAACGCGCGAAACACGTCCTCGGCGCTCATGTGGCGCTCCTTGGTCTTCTGGAAGACCTCGAGCACCTTGATGCGCGGCAGGGTTGCCTTGAGGCCGCTGCTCTTCAGTTCATCGGCGTGAGTCATGGGAAGGGTCCGGCACGAGGGCGAGCCGATAGAATCGTTTCATCATACGAGCTTGGCGGTCGCCGTGGCGCCTGTCGATCGAACCCACATGACGATGACTGTTTGTTCTTTGCCGGCTGGTCGGTCAGCGACCCTTGCCGCGGCCGCTCTGGCCGCCGCGCTGACTGGCTGCCAGTCCTTGCAATCGTCGGACAACTTTCTCGGCCTGATCACGCCGTATCGGCTCGAAATCGTCCAGGGCAACGTGATCACGCGGGAACAGGTGGCGCTGGTCAAGCCCGGCCTGACGCGGGCGCAAGTGCGCGACGTGCTCGGCTCGCCGCTCCTTGCCGACCCGTTCCACGCCAATCGCTGGGACTACGTCTTCACGATCCGACGCCAGGGCGCTGAATCGCAACTGCGCCGTGTCGTCGTGCTGTTCAGCGGCGACGCGCTCGAAAGCATCGACACGGGCGGCGAGCTGCCGGGAGAGCGCGAGTTCGTCGCTTCGATCGACACCCTCAAGACCGCGCGCAACGCGCGTCCGCTGGCCCTGACCGATGACCAATTGAAAGCCCTCCCGGCGCCCGCCAAACCCGCCGCACCCGACCCTATTCCGCCAGCGCCGACGCGCAGCTACCCGCCGCTCGAGCCGCGTTCATGACGTTCGGGCCGCTGCGCATCGCCGTTGCAGGCGCTTCCGGGCGGATGGGGCAGGCGCTGATCGAGGCGGTGGTCGCGAGCCCGGACCTGGCGCTCGCCGGCGCGCTCGAGGTCGCCGGAAGCAGTTCCCTCGACAGCGACGCGGCCGCCTTTCTCGGCCGGGTCAGTGGTGTTCGCATTGGCGCCGACGTGCGCGCCGGCCTGGCCCATGCCGATGTGCTGATCGATTTCACGCGGCCCGAAGGCACGCTGGCCCACCTCGCGATCTGCCGCGAGCTCGGCGTCAACGCGGTGGTCGGAACGACCGGCTTCACCTCGGCGCAGAAGGCGGAGATCGCCGCCCACGGCGAGCGCATCGCGATCGTCATGGCGCCCAACATGAGTGTCGGCGTCAACGTCGTCATGAAACTGCTCGAGGTCGCCGGTCGCGCCCTCGACGAAAGTTACGACGTCGAGATCGTCGAGACGCACCACAGGCTCAAGGTCGACGCACCGAGCGGGACAGCGCTGCAGATGGGTGAGGTCGTGGCCGCGGCGCGCGGCACCACGCTCGAGGCCGCGGCCGTCCATGCGCGACACGGCGACACCGGCGTTCGCCGCACCGGAACGATCGGCTTCGCATCGCTGCGCGGCGGCGACATCGTCGGCGACCACACCGTGTTGTTCGCGAGCGGCGGCGAGCGCATCGAGATCACGCATCGCTCGTCGAGCCGGGCCAACTACGCGCAGGGCAGCCTGCGCGCGGCGCGATTCCTCAAAGGGAAGAAGTCCGGCCTGTTCGGAATGGCCCAGGTGCTCGGCCTCGACGCTCCCGCCAGGGCTTCGGCATGACCGGCCTCGAGAACTTCTGGTCGCAAGGCGACGCCATCACGCGCAGCGTCGCGATCCTGTTGCTGGCGATGTCGATCAGCGCCTGGGTCGTGATCTTCTGGAAAGGCTGGTTGCTGCGCCGGGTCCAGATCGACCTGCGGCGCGCCGTGCCTGCCTTCTGGGCCGCGCCTTCGGTCGAGGCCGGCCGCGATCAACTTGCCGCCTTCGACCGCGAGGGCGTGTTGAAGCCCATGCTCGACGCCGCCCTGACCGTGCCTCCCGGCGGCACGCTGGAGGCCAAGGGCCACGCCGATTCGCAGCTGACACGTCGTCTGCGCGATGCCTTGCACGGCGTGCTGGCCCAATTGCAATTCGGCCAGGTGCTGCTCGCATCGATCGGCAGCACGGCACCCTTCATCGGCCTGTTCGGCACGGTCTGGGGCATCTACCACGCGCTGCTCAGCATCTCGGCGGCCGGCGCGATCACGATCGAGAAAGTGTCCGGACCGGTCGGCGAATCGCTGGTCATGACCGCGGCCGGCCTGGCCGTCGCGATTCCAGCCGTGCTTGCCTACAACGTGTTCGGCAAGCGCGTCGCGACCAGCGAGGCCGAGCTCGAAGGATTTGCGCACGACCTTCGCGAGATGATCGTGGATACCTCGCCGGGAAGCTGACGCGATGGCATTCGGCCGCCTCGAGCGAACCCCGGGCGCGTCGCCGATGAGCGACATCAACATGACGCCCCTGATCGACGTCATGCTGGTCCTGCTCGTCATCTTCATGATCACGGCGCCGCTCATGACCTCGAGCCTCAAGCTCGACCTGCCCAGGACCGACGCCGCCCAGCCGAGCGACACGCCGCAGTTCATCGCCGTGGCCCTCGACCGGGATGGTCGCTACTTCTTCGGCGATGAAGTCGTCGACGCCACCGCGTTCGCATCGCGCGTCGCGGCCGCCGCCAAACACAACCCGCAGACCGAAGTGCAACTGCGCGCCGACCGGAACGTGAGCTACGGGCGCGTCGCCGAA
>JBDTNU010000549.1:0-2890 GCA_039933535.1 Caldimonas sp.
TCGAGCAGGTTGCAGATCGCGTCGCCGAGCGCGGCCTGGCGCGCGTGGCCGACGTGCAGCGGCCCGGTCGGGTTGGCCGACACGAACTCGACGATGACCGGCTCGCCGTCGTCTTGTGCGCGCCGGCCGAAGCCTGCGCCGCTCTCGAGGATCTCGGCGACGATGCGTTGGCGCGCGGCGGCGCGAAGGTGCAGGTTGATGAAGCCGGGACCGGCCACGTCGATCGCTTCGACCCAGCGTTCGACCGCCGTCTTGGTGCGCAGGGCGGCAATCAGTTCGGCCGCGACTTCGCGCGGATTTCTGCGCTGTGCCTTGGCCAGCGGCATGGCCGCCGTGCAGGCAAGGTCGCCGTGCGCCGCCTGGCGCGGCGTCTCGAACGCGGCGGCCAGCGTGTTGCCGGGGCTCACCTCGTCCATCGCCGCGCGCAGGGCGTCGAGCAGTTCGTCACGGGCCCGGGTCATCGCTGAATTCTACGAGGCAGGTTTCAAGCGGGCTCGCCGGCAGGAGCGCAGGACCGGCGCCGCCCGGCGCCAAGTCGGTCGAGACCGTGAGATAAGGCAAAGGCGCCGGCTGGCCAGCGTACTTTTGCTCACACACCGGTGCAAGAATGCCTCTCCCCAGCGTACGCCGACGATGTCTTCCGCAGCCACCATTTCCATCAAGCCCATCGCGTCAGCTGAAGAAAAGCCGATGCCGACGCAGATCGGCAAGTACCGCATCCTCGGCCGCCTCGGCGACGGCGCCACCAGCGAAGTCTTCCTCGGCTTCGACGATTTCCAGGGCCGCAAGGTCGCGATCAAGCGGGTGCGTGCCTCGACCGCGGCCGATCCGATCGACGGCCACTACTCGGAGCGCTTCTTCGCTGCCGAGGCAGCCCTCGTAGGCAAGCTCCAGCATCCGAACGTGGTGCAGATCTTCGACGCCGTGCCCGACCCCGTCGCACCCTATCTGGTGATGGAATACGTGGCCGGCGGCACCTTGCGACCGTTCTGCCGTGCAGACCAGCTGCTTTCGCTGGAGCTGGTCGTCGAAATCGGCTTCAAGTGCGCGATGGCGCTCGGCTACGTGTTCCGCCAGGGACTGATCCACCGCGACGTGAAGCCGGCGAACCTGCTCACGGTGCTCAACAACGGCACGATCACCGACGTCAAGATCACCGATTTCGGCAGCGTGCTCAATCTCGGCTCCGACGTGACCCAGATCCACCGGGTCGGCTCGCTCGCCTACATGTCGCCCGAGCAGCTCGACGGCGGCACCCTCGATTGCCGCGCCGACATCTACTCGCTGGGCGCCGTGCTCTATCACCTGATCGCCGGCCGGCCGCTCTTCGATGCGCAGGTGCAGTCGGCCATGATGCATCAGATCTACAACGTCAAGCCGGCGCCGCTGGCCGGCATCCGCGCCGGCGTGACCGCAGCGCTCGACGCAGTGATCCGCAAGGCGCTCGAGAAGAAGCCGGGCGACCGCTACAGCGACTGGGGCGAGTTCGCGCAGGCGCTGTCCGGCCTGGTCACGACGCAGCAAGTGCCGCGCGGCCAGTTCCAGGGCGTGCTCGATTCGGAGCGCTTTACCCTGCTGCGCACGCTCGAGTTCTTTGCCAATTTCGGCGACGTCGAGCTCTGGGAGGTCGTGCACCGCGCCAAGTGGCAGCGCTTTCACTTCGGCCATGCGCTGTACCGCAAGGGCGAAGAAGGCAACAGCTTTCACATCATGGCGCAAGGCGAGGTCGAGGTCTTTCGCGACGGCAAGAAGGTCGCGAAACTCGGCGCCGGCACCTCGGTCGGCGAGATGGCCTATCTCGCGCCGAGCGCCGAGCTGAAGACGCACAGCACCGACGTCATCATCACCGAGCCGGCGACGACGATCTCGTTCACCCCGGAAACGCTCACCCAGCTCAGCCCGAACTGCCGCCACCTGTTCCACGATTCCTTCATCAAGGTCCTGGTGCGGCGTCTCCATTCGGCGCACGAACAGCTCGCGCATCCGCGGCGCATCCTGTAGCCGCGCGTCGCCGCGGCCGCCCGCCTCGCCTTGCCGGCGACGGTCGCGGCATGATCCAATCTTGCCGCCGGCCTGCCTGCCGTGAGCGGGCTTCAAGATTTCGACACGACTCCAAGGAGAATCCTTCATGAACCGACTTCTCAGCATTTCCGCCGCACTCGCACTCGCCTGTTCGGCCTCCGCCTTCGCCAGTTCCCACAAGGAAGCGCCCATGCTGGTGGCGGTGGCCGCCAGCGCGCCGATGACGGCCCAGCAATCGAAGATGGGCGACTGCAACAAGCAGGCTGCGGGCAAGAAAGGCGACGAGCGCAAGGCCTTCATGAAGACCTGCCTGTCGGCCGACGGTGCCGCGGCGGCACCCGCGACGCCGATGACGCAGCAGGAGAAGATGAAGAAGTGCAACGTCGACGCCACCGGCAAGAAGGGCGATGAGCGCAAGGCCTACATGAAGAGCTGCCTTTCGGCCTGAGCCATCCCAGTCCCGCTGCGCCGCCGGCCATGACCGTTCGCGCCGTCCTGTTCGACGCGTACGGCACGCTGTTCGACGTCTACAGCGTCGGCGTCGCGGCCGAGCGGCGGTTCGCCGGCTTCGGCGAGCGGCTCGGCATCCTCTGGCGCGACAAGCAGATCGAGTACACCCGTCTCACCTCGATGAGCGGGCGGATTCGCAGCTTTCGCGACTGCACGCGTGCCGGCCTGCGCTTTGCAGCCAGGCGGCTTCAACTCGCGCTAGACGATGCGGCCGAAGCAGAGCTCATGGCCTGCTACGACAGGCTCGACCCATTCCCCGAAAACCGGGCCGTGCTGGAAGAGCTGAAACGGTGCGGCGTTCGTGCCGGCATCCTCAGCAACGGCGACCCCGACATGCTCGAGGCCGTCGTTCGCCACG
>JBDTNU010000550.1:0-2884 GCA_039933535.1 Caldimonas sp.
GGCCGTTGAAGTCGACCGTCTCGGGCAGGTCGTCGACGTCCATGAAGGTCGACCATGTCTGGCCGATCAGCCATCCGTCGTATTCGCCGTAGGCATGACGCAGGCGAAGCAGGTTGCGCTTGTCGGAGCCGTAGGAATAGAAGTCGATCTCGACCTTCGTCGTGAGTGGCCCCTTCGGCGCCGGCGTCGAGCTTCTGAAGCCGAGCCGCGACGTCTCGGCAGTGAACTGCGTCTTGCCCGTCTGGCCACCGGCGCTGTTGAGAGGCTGATACGTCAGGTCGGTGAACACGTCAGGCGAGCTGGTCTGCCGGAAGTCGTGGATGGCGTGTGTCTCGCCGTAGCCATAGAGGTACAGCGACGTGTTCGTACCCGGAACCAACATGCCGCCGGCGATGGCACTCTGAGGTGCAGACGCGGCGGCGGAGACCTTCGGCGCCGTGCGCGGATCGGGAACACCCGCGTCCGCGGCCGGTTTCACTTCCACTGCCTTGCGGCCTTTGAGGGCTTCGATCTCCTCGCGAAGCTGCTTCAGTTCTATGCGCATCTCGTCCATCGTCTGCGCGTGCGCGGGCAGGGCACCAAAGCCGAGCAGGAGACAGAGTGGTAGCAAGATCGGTTGGGCTTTCATCGGACGGGCCTTCGGGTGGATGTCATGGACATGGCGGCACGCCGAAGCATCACGGCTTGTAAACCTGGGTCAGGTGGCCGGAAAAAAGCATCCACATGGCGAGCACCCCGAGGACTACCAGCGCCACACCCACGACCATCTCGACCTTCGTGAAGGAAGGTTCGTTTGGGGCATGCTCCCTGCGAGCCCAGATGAACACGAGGTTGCCGAGCGCAAAGAAAACAGCGCCTGCGAGCATGTATTCAAGACCCGCGGCGTAGACCAGCCACAGGCCATACACCGTTCCCAGTACGCTGCTGACCAGCGCCGTCGTCTTGCTCATCTTGGCGCTCGCCGGGTACTGGCCAGTCGCCATCAGCTTCCACAGGAAACCGGTGGCACCGATGTAGGCCGGCAGGATCATCACGCCCGTGATCGACAGCATGACGTTCCATGCGTCGTTCGAAAAGAACACCAGGATCATCATCGCCTGCATGATCGCGGTCGACACCCACAGCGAAACCGACGCCGAGCCGTTCTTGTTGGTGGCGGCGAACACCTTCGGATAGGTGCCGTCCTTGGCACCGGCCCAGGGGAGTTCGGCGACGAGGAGGGTCCAGACCAGCCAGCACGCGAGCACCGAGATCAGCACGCCGCCATTGACGAAGTATTCGCCCCACTTGCCGACGATCGAGCCGAGGATCGCCGCCATCGAGGGAGGAGCAATGACCGACAGTTGCGCCTGACTCATGACGCCGAATGGCATCACTGAGATGAGCACGTACAGCAGCACTGTGACAAAAAAGCCCAGCAGCGTGGCGCGGCTGACGGTCTTTGCGTCTGACTTGTCGGACATCACCACGGCGCCTTCGATGCCGATGAAGACCCAGAGCGTCACCAGCATCGTGCTCTTCACCTGTTCGAGCAGGCTGCCGAGCGGCTTGCTGCCCGAGACGTTGTCGCTCACGTTCCCCCAGAAATCGGTCGTGAACAGGCCCGCCTTCATCGAAACCGCGACGACCCCGATGAAGACGGCAATCGGCACGAACTTGGCGATGGTGCCGATCACATTGAGCGCCGACGCGCTCTTGACGCCGCGCAGCACCATCCAGTTCATCGCCCAGAACACCAACGAGCCAAGCAAGATCGCCGGCCAGGTGTTGCCGCCCTTGAAATAGGGTGGAAAGAAGTAGTTGAGCGTGTCCATCAGCAGAATGGCGAAGCCGACATTGCCGAAGGCAGACGAGAGCCAGTATCCCCAGGCGACCTGAAATCCGGCGTACTTGCCGAAGCCCTGACGCGAGTACATGTAGATGCCGGCGGTGATGTCGGGCTTGATATCGGCGAGGACCTGGAACGTCCGTGCCAGGAAGAAGACTCCCAGGCCGGAGATCAGCCAGGCGACGATCACGGCGCCCAGACCGGCATGCTGGGCCATGTTCTGGGGCAGATTGAATGCGCCGCCTCCGACCATGGCGCCGATGACCAGCATCGTCATGGCGACGATGCCGAGCTTCTTGCTGTCCTTCTGGGTGCTCGAACTGGTGGTCGCCCCCGGTGTAGGCACGGCGCCCGCTGTTGCTACCGCTGCTGTCATGGCTTCACTCCTCGGCAATGCATAAAACGTGATAGCGGCCGTCGACGATCTCGACGCCATGCGTGTCGTGTGCGAAGCCCGGCATCTCCGAGTCAAAGCTCTCGAGCGCCTTCAAGTAGCCGAGCATCGGTCCCGTCGCCTCGCCGGCGTTCTCGCCAGGCATCAGCAACGGGATCCCGGGTGGATAAGGCA
This sequence comes from Caldimonas sp., assembly GCA_039933535.1. GTDB lineage: Bacteria > Pseudomonadota > Gammaproteobacteria > Burkholderiales > Burkholderiaceae_C > Schlegelella_A. The sequence goes on from JBDTNU010000550.1 coordinate 2,397, forward strand.
CGACTCCGGTGGCGACGGTGCGGCCGGCAAGCTGCTCGAGCGGCAATGACTCGACGCGGCCGTTGACGAGCCGTTCGTAGGCACCCACCGGCGAGAACTTCGGCACCGGGAGGACGCCGAAGGCCTCCGACATGAACTCGGCGGTCCGGTGCTTCTTCATCGCCGAAAACATCGACGCGGCCAGATCGCCCAGACCGAGTGCACCGTAGCTCGCCGGGTGGTCCGCGACGAGCGCGGGGATGCATCGGTCCAGAGGCGTGTTGGCAAGAACGTCGCGACGAAAGCCAAGCAGAGCATTAATGAGCGTGCCCCACTTGCCCCGCGTGACGCCCATCGAGAACAGAAAGAGGCACGTGAAATCGGTGGTCTTTTCGACGACGATGCCCTGAGCGTCGAGATACGCCGCGAGCAACGGCGCTGGAATGCCTGTGGCCTTCAGCCGGCCGTCGCGCCCCATGCCCGGGGTGACGACCGAGACCTTGATCGGG
>JBDTNU010000551.1:0-2877 GCA_039933535.1 Caldimonas sp.
GCGCCACGACGTGATGAGCATGCTCGACCGGCCGATCTCCGAGTTCGAGGGGCCGGTCGATTCCGTGCGCGTGCCGGTGCTGCCGCCCACCGGCGAGTGCAAGCCGTTCCAGGAAGTGCTGGTCGAGCTCGCCTCGCGCCTGAAGCTGCCCGCCTTCACGACGGCCGAGGGCGCGCGCAAGTTCAAGAACTATCCGGACTTCGTCGTCAACTTCGAGGCCCAGCCCGGCATCGGCTTCCTGATGGGCTGGCGCGGCAAGGACGGCACCGAGCACCTGCGCGGCGCGCCCAACCCGAAGCAGTGGGAGATGTACGCGGCCAACAACTGCGTCTTCCAGTACCACCTGCCGCAGACGATGCACTTCATGCGCAACTGGAACCGCGAATACCTCGACTTCGCCAAGGAAAAAGGCTGGCGGCAGAAGAACGACGTGGTCCAGCTCGCCCTCTATTCCGACACGCTGCAGAGCTTTCGCCTCGCCGCGCAGGGCAAGACGAAGGGACGGCAACCGCCCGAGCATCTGCGCGAGCGCATCGACACCTACTTCGATCCGCTCCCGTTCTGGTATCCGCCGCTCGAGTACGCGGCGACAGACACCGAAACCTATCCGCTCAACGCAATCACGCAGCGGCCGATGGCGATGTACCACTCCTGGGACTCGCAGAACGCCTGGCTGCGCCAGATCCACAGCCACAACTACCTGCAGGTCAATCCACTGACGGCGCAGAAGGCCGGCATCGCCGATGGCGGCTGGTGCTGGGTGGAGAGCCAGTGGGGCAAGGTGCGATGCATGCTGCGGTACAGCGAGGCGGTCGAGCCGGGCACGGTCTGGACCTGGAACGCGATCGGCAAGGCCGATGGCGCCTGGCAACTGGCGCCGGGCGCCGACGAATCGAGGAAGGGCTTCCTGCTCAATCACCTGATCTCCGAAGAGCTGCCGCAAGGCGCGGGGCGAACGATCAGCAACTCCGATCCGGTCACCGGCCAGGCCGGCTGGTACGACGTGCGCGTGCGCATTCGTCCGGCCGAGCCTGAAGAGCCCGAGATCTCGTCGCCACAGATCGCGGCGACGCCGAAGGTGCCGGGCGTGCTCGGCAAGATGGCGAGCCCGCTCGCCTATTTCGCGGGAAGGAAGCGGTCATGATCGACTGGCTCAAAGGCATGCTGCAGTCGAATGCGCTGGCGGAAGCGCCGGCGCGCGAGACCGGACCGTCGCCGACGCTCGCCAAGCAGCTCGCCCTCGTCATCGACCTCAACGTCTGCGTCGGCTGCCACGCCTGCGTCACGTCGTGCAAGGAATGGAACACCTCGGGCTCGGCCGGCCCACTCGTCGACGAGAACGCCTATGGCGCCGACCCGACCGGCACCTTCTTCAATCGCGTCCAGACCTACGAGGCCGGCGTCTTTCCGCTCACCGAAACGATCCATTTCCCGAAGAGTTGCCTCCATTGCGAGGATCCGCCCTGCGTGCCGGTATGCCCGACCGGAGCCAGCTACAAGCGCGCGGAAGACGGCATCGTCCTGGTCGACTACGACAAGTGCATCGGCTGCAAGTACTGCGCGTGGGCCTGCCCCTACGGCGCCCGCGAGATCGACGAAGAACGCCAGGTGATGACCAAGTGCACGCTCTGCGTCGACCGCATCTACGACCCGAAGCTGCCGAAGGAAGACCGACAGCCCGCCTGCGTCAAGGCCTGCCCGACCGGCGCGCGGCTGTTCGGCGACGTCAAGGATCCGGAATCGGAAGTCTCGAAGGCGATCCGCGAGCGCGGCGGCTATTCGCTGATGCCCGAGTGGGACACGAAGCCGGCCAACCAGTACCTGCCGCGGCGGCCGACGGCGACGGTGGGCGCGACCACGCCGCTGCCGTCTGCGCGCGACCTCTCGTGATGCGATGAATCCCGCGTTCTCGGTCGTCATCTTCACGACCATCGCCGGCGCCGCGCAGGGACTCGTCGTCGCCCTCGCCGTCGCGCTGCTCGCCAGCACGACGCTCGCGCCCGGCTTCGCGTCGGCGCTGCTGGTGCTCGCCGCGGCGATGCTCGTCGTCGGCCTCGGCGCCTCGTTCCTGCACCTAGGCCGGCCCGAGCGCGCCTGGCGAGCGGCAATGATGTGGCGCACGTCGTGGCTGTCGCGCGAAGTGATCGTCCTGCCCGCGTTCATCGGCCTGATCGCGCTCTGGTGGCTGGCGCTGCGCTGGAACCTGCCTGCGGCCTGGACGCAGATCGCGCTTCCACTGGCCGCGCTGGTCGGCGCCGCCGTGCTCTGGCTCTGCACCGCGATGATCTACGCCTGTCTGCGCTTCATCGAGGAATGGGCGCACCCACTGACCCTCGTCAACTTCATGCTGAGCGGGCTCGCGTCGGGCTTCATGCTGGGCGCAGCAGTCGCTTCGATCGGTGGCGAAGAGGCATTCGTTCGCGTCGTCGGCCCCGCCGCGCTCGCCCTGACGCTGATCGCTTGGGCCGCACGATGGTCGGCGCTGCGCCGCAACGCCGCGATCCGCCACAAGTCGACGCTGCAATCGGCCACCGGCATCCACGCGCCGCAACTGCTGCAGAAATCGATGGGGATGTCGGCCGGCTCGTTCAACACGCGCGAGTTCTTCCACCACGTGTCGACGATCGCGATCAAGCGGGTGCGGCTTGCGCTCGTGCTTCTCGGCTTTGCGCTGCCTTCGCTTCTGGCGCTCGTGGCGATCCTGTCGGGAGCGCTTTGGCTCTGGCTGCTTGCCGTGGCGGTGCAGGCGCTCGGTCTCGTCGCCGATCGCTGGTTCTTCTTCGCGCAGGCAAAGCATCCGCAGAACCTGTACTACCAGGTCGTGTCGTAGGCCAGACGCGACCCGATGCCATCGCCAGGCGCGCCTGTCCGCCATGA
>JBDTNU010000552.1:0-2876 GCA_039933535.1 Caldimonas sp.
CGGGCATGGCTCGCCGGCGTCGACGTTGCGGCGACACAGTGGCAGCCGCTCGTCGACCGGCTGTCGCGGCCCGACAGCGCGCTCGACTCGACGCCGGAAGCGAACACCCTGCTGCTCTACCGCGACGGCCGACCCGGCGCGATCGTGCGGATCGAAGACGGCGGCGTCGTGTTCGAGCCGCGGCCCGGCCCGGCCTGGTTCGCGCCGCTGGCGCCCGAGGTCGTGGCCCGCCTGCGCGCCAGCTTGCCTGCCGCCACGCGCTGAGCCCCCACGGTTTGCCGGCCGGCCGGTTTGCGCCGGGAAAGGTCGCGCCGTTATCATGCTCGGTTCGCCTTTTCGCGCCGCCCATGTCAGCCGTTCAGCCCATTCAGGAACCCGTCAACGAGGGAGTCGACGGCGCTGCCGCGGCTCGTCCGATCCGGCCGGCCGGCGCTGCCTCGGCTTCCGATGACACGGGCGCCGGAGCTGGCCGTTATCTCGGCGAATTGCGTGGGGCGTCGGCGGTGGGCGCCGCCTTCATCCGCGTGCGCGGCGCGCGCACGCACAACCTCAAGAACATCGACCTCGACATCCCGCGCAACCGGCTCGTCGTGATCACCGGGCTCTCGGGTTCCGGCAAGTCGAGCCTGGCGTTCGACACGCTCTATGCCGAAGGCCAGCGCCGCTACGTCGAGAGCCTCTCGGCCTACGCGCGCCAGTTCCTGCAGTTGATGGACAAGCCCGACGTCGACGTCATCGAAGGGCTTTCGCCGGCGATCTCGATCGAGCAGAAGGCGACCTCGCACAACCCGCGCTCGACCGTCGGCACGGTCACCGAGATCCACGACTACCTGCGCCTGCTCTATGCCCGCGCCGGCACGCCCTTCTGCCCCAACCATCACCTCGCGTTGCAGGCGCAAAGCGTCAGCCAGATGGTCGACGCGACGCTGGCCTTGCCGGCCGACATGCGCCTCATGATCCTGGCGCCGGTGGTACGCGATCGCAAGGGCGAGTTCGCCGAACTCTTCGCCGACATGCAGGCGCAAGGCTATGTGCGATTTCGCGTCGACGGCAGGACGGTCGAGGCGGGCGACATCCCGAAGCTGAAGAAGGCGGAAAAGCACGACATCGACGTCGTCATCGACCGGATCCGCGTGCAGCCCGGCATCGAGCAGCGGCTTGCCGAAAGCTACGAAGCGGCGCTGCGCATCGCCGACGGCCGCGCGCTCGCGGTAGAGATCGACGACGAGGCCGGTGGCGCCGGTGCGAGCGCGCGCACCGGGGTCACGCCGACCGAGCATCTGTTCTCGAGCAAGTTCTCCTGTCCGATGTGCGATTACTCGCTGCCCGAGCTCGAGCCGCGCCTGTTCTCCTTCAATTCCCCGGTCGGCGCCTGCCCGACCTGCGGCGGCCTGGGCGTGACGACGGTGTTCGACGCCGAACGGGTCGTCGCCTTTCCCTCGCTCAGCCTCGCCAGTGGCGCGGTCAAGGGCTGGGACCGACGCAACGGGTATACCTTTTCGCTGCTCGAGAGCGTGGCTCGCCACTATGGCTTCGACATCGACACGCCGTTCGAGGACCTGCCCGACTCGGCACGCGAGGTCCTGCTGCGCGGCTCGGGCAAGGAGGAGATCGAGTTCGTCTACGAAGCCGAAGGCGCGCGCGGCAAGAACCGGCAGGTCAAGCGCAAGCATCCCTTCGAAGGCATCCTGCCCAACCTGGAGCGGCGTTTCAAGGAGACCGACTCGGTAGCAGTGCGCGAAGACCTGCTTCGCTACCAGAGCGCCAAGCCCTGCCCCGATTGCGAAGGCGCGCGCCTGCGCGTCGAGGCGCGCAATGTCTTCATCGTCGACGCCAGGAGCGGCGAGCGTGAGCCGATCTTCCGCCTCGAGCATTTCACGCTGCGCGAAAGCCTGGCCTGGTTCGGCCGGCTCGAGCTGCAGGGTGCGAAAGCGGAGATCGCCGACAAGGTGGTGCGCGAGATCTGCTCGCGGCTCAAGTTCCTGAACGATGTCGGCCTGCAATACCTGAGCCTCGACCGCAGCGCCGAGACGCTTTCGGGCGGCGAAGCGCAGCGCATCCGCCTCGCCTCGCAGATCGGCTCCGGCCTGACGGGCGTGATGTACGTGCTCGACGAGCCCTCGATCGGCCTGCACCAGCGCGACAACGAACGCCTGATCGGCACCTTGCGACATCTGCGCGACCTGGGCAACAGCGTGCTCGTGGTCGAGCACGATGAAGAGGCGATCCGCGCCGCCGACCACGTCATCGACATGGGCCCGGGCGCCGGTGTGCACGGCGGGCAGGTGATGGCCGAAGGCACGCCCGAGCAGGTGGCCGCGTCACCCGAATCGCTGACCGGGCGCTATCTCGCGCATACGCTGAAGATCGCCGTGCCCGAGCGGCAGGCGCCGCCGCCGGCCGAGTCGTGGTTCCGCATCGCCGGTGCGCGCGGCAACAACCTGAAGAACGTCTCGGTCGCGTTCCCGGTCGGCCTCTTCACCTGCGTCACCGGCGTCTCGGGCTCGGGCAAGTCGACGCTGGTCAACGACACGCTCTATGCCGCGGTCGCGAAGAGCCTCTACAACAGCCACGCCGAACCGGAGCCGCACGACACCATCACCGGCCTCGACGCCTTCGACAAGGTGATCAGCGTCGACCAGTCGCCGATCGGCCGCACGCCGCGCTCGAACCCCGCGACCTACACCGGCCTGTTCACGCCGATCCGCGAGCTGTTCGCCGAAGTGCCGGCGGCGCGCGAGCGCGGCTACGGGCCGGGGCGCTTCTCGTTCAACGTCGCCGGCGGCCGCTGCGAAGCCTGCCAGGGCGACGGCGTGCTCAAGGTCGAGATGCACTTCCTGCCCGACGTCTACGTGCCCTGCGACGTCTGCCACGGC
>JBDTNU010000553.1:0-2857 GCA_039933535.1 Caldimonas sp.
ACGCCCCAGGCGGCGATCCACGGCAGCCGGGTCTCGAACTGCAGGCCGGCGACGCGGCTGTCGAAGCGGACGTAGAGCCACGCGGTGAGCGCAAACTGCACGACCATCACCGCGAGCGACAGCGTGCGCACGAGCGCCCCGTTGCCCGCCGGTACGGCAACGAGCAGGGCGACGCCGATCAGAGGCAGGAACAGGACGAGATTCAGCACGCCGGCGTCAGACATGGCGCCAGCTCCAGAGCAGCGAGCCGACGATGCCGACCAGGACGAGCCAGGCGTAGACGTGCAGGCTTCCGGTCTGGACGCGGCCGAGCAGCCAGCCGCTGCCGCGGCCGAGCGCGGCCGCGCCGTCGAGCGCGCCGTCGAGCACGGCGCGGTCGCCGAAGCGGAGGAAGACGCGATCGGAGACCCACACCAGCGGTCGGCCGATGACGCGCTCGTACAGCTCGTCGATGAAGTACTTGCCGGAGAGCCAGCGGTGCAGCATGGCGAAGCGCTGGCGCAGCGCGTCGCTGCGCGCCGGGCCACTGCCGTACACGAAGGCGGCCGCAGCGAGTCCGACGAGGGCGATGATCACCGAGACGACGAGGAGCGGCGTCTCGAAGCGGTGCAACTCCTCGCGCAGGGCGGGCAGCGGCAGCTGCGCTTCGAGGAAGTGCGGCACGGCGATGAAGCCGCCGACCGCCGACAGCAGCGCAAGCAGCATCAGCACGCCGGTCATCGAGAGCGGCGACTCGTGAACATGGTGCTCGACCTCGGGCGTCATGCGCGAGGCGCCGAGGAAGGTGAGCCAGAGCAGGCGGAACATGTAGAACGCCGTCAGCAGCGCCGTCGCCGCAGCCACGCCCCAGAGCACGGGCGAGCCGCCGCGGCTGCTCGCGAACGCGAACCAGAGGATCTCGTCCTTCGAGAAGAAGCCGGCGAGCGGCGGGATGCCGGCGATCGCCGCGGTGGCGATCGCGAAGGTCCAGAAGGTGACCGGGATACGGCGCGCCAGGCCGCCCATCCTGCGCACGTCCTGCTCGCCGCCGAGCGCGTGGATGACGCTGCCGGCGCCGAGGAAGAGGCAGGCCTTGAAGAACGCGTGGGTGACGACGTGGAAGATCGCGACCGCGTAGGCGCCCACGCCGAGGGCCAGGAACATGAAGCCGAGCTGCGAGATCGTCGAGTAGGCGAGAACCTTCTTGATGTCGGTCTGCACGACGGCGACGGTCGCCGCGAAGAACGCCGTGGCGACACCGATCACCGCGATCACCGCCGATGCTTCCGGCGCGTGCAGGTAGATGCCCGACATGCGCGCGACCAGATAGACGCCGGCGGTCACCATCGTCGCCGCGTGGATCAGCGCCGACACCGGCGTCGGCCCGGCCATCGCGTCGGGCAGCCAGACGTGGAGGGGAATCTGCGCCGACTTGCCGGTCGCACCGACGAAGAGGAGCAGGCCGACGAGGCTCGCCGAGACCGCCGGCAGCGTCGCACCGCCGAAGGCCGCGTTGATCCGGTCCATGTCGAGCGTGCCGAACGCCTGGTGCAGCAGGAACATGCCGAGCAGGAAGGCGGCGTCGCCGACGCGGTTGGTGATGAACGCCTTCTTGCCGGCGCGGGCGTTGGCGAGATCGTCGAACCAGAAGCCGATCAGGAGGTACGAGCACAGGCCGACGCCTTCCCAGCCGACGAAGAGAACGAGCAGCGAGCGGCCGAGGACGAGCAGCAGCATGAAGAAGAGGAACAGGTTCAGGTAGGCGAAGAAGCGACCGAAGCCCTCGTCGTCCTTCATGTAGCCGACCGAATAGACGTGGATCGCCGCGCCGACACCTGTGACGACGAGGGCCATCACCGCGGTCAGCCGGTCGAAGTAGAAGGCGACCTCGAACGGGCTGGTGCCGATCTGCGCCCAGCGATAGGCGACCTCGACGAGCGGCGCATAGGCGCCCGCGCGCAGCTCGACGAGCGACGCGACGACGAGCGCGAAGGCGATCAGCGGCAGGCCGCAGCCGACCACCGTCACGAACCGCTTGCCGACGAGGTTGCCGCCGAGGCGGGTCGCCAGGATGCCGTTAAGGACGAAGCCGAGCAGCGGCAGCAGGACGATTGTGGTCAGCATCGCGGCCTCCTCATCCCTTGAGTTCGTTGTACGAGCCGAGGTCGAGCGTGCGCTTGTCGCGAGCGAGGAGCAGCACGATCGGGATGGCGAGCGCGATCTCGACCGTCGCGACGACGAAGACCAGGAAGACGAGCACGGTACCGACGGTCGTCGCGGTCTGCTGGGCGAAGGTGACGAGGCTGAGGTTGACGCCGTTGAGCATCAGCTCCATGCACATCAGCATGACGAGCACGTTGCGGCGGACGATCACGCCGACCAGGCCGAGCGAGAAGAGCGCGACGGCAACGCCGATGAGGAGCTGGGTCCTATCCACGGCGCCTCCGTTCGTCGGCGTCGCGGCCGACGCGGATCACCGCCAGCGCGGCGACGACGGCGGCGACGAGCAGCACGGAGGTGAGCTCGAAGAGGAGCCAGTACTCGCCGAGGAACGAGGCCGAGAAGGCGGCGATGCCGTAGGCGCTCGTGCCGATCTCGACCGTCGGCGACGGCAACGGGCGCCAGACGCTGATGAGGATCACGCCGAGCAGGACGAGAAAGCCGATGCCGCCGGGCACCAGCAGGCGCGAATAGCGCGAGCCGGTCGACTCGCGCACCTCGAGCAGCATGATCACGTAGACCATGAAGACCATCACGGCGCCGACGTAGATCAGCACCTGGAAGGCGGCCACGAAGTGGACGCCGAGCAGGCCGTAGATCGCACCGAGCAGGACCATCGTCGTGATCAGCGCCATCGCGACGCGCATCGGCTGGTGCA
>JBDTNU010000554.1:0-2846 GCA_039933535.1 Caldimonas sp.
TTCTGGCAGCACGGGCTGTTCAAGCTCAACGGCACGATCGTGTTCACCTGGGCATTGATGGCGGTGCTGGTGCTCGGCTCGATGCTGATCACGCGCCGGCTCTCCAACGAGCACCGGCGCTCGCGTTGGCAAAACCTGCTGGAGATCATTGTCACCGGCATCACGCAGCAGATCAGCGAAGTGGGACTGAAGCGTCCCGAGCGCTACCTGCCCTTCCTGGGCACGTTGTTCCTGTTCGTCGCCGCCGCGGCACTGGCGACCGTCGTCCCCGGCTACGAGCCGCCGACCGGGTCGCTCTCGACCACCGTCGCGCTGGCACTGTGCGTGTTCGTCGCAGTGCCGCTGTTCGGCATCCGCGAACAAGGCCTGGGCGCCTACCTGAAGTCCTACCTCGAGCCGACGTGGATCATGCTGCCCTTCAACCTCATCAGCGAACTGTCGCGCACCCTGGCGCTGGCGGTGCGCCTGTTCGGCAACATGATGAGCGGCGCGATGATCGTCGGCATCCTGCTGACGATCACGCCGTTCCTGTTCCCGGTCGTGATGACGCTGCTCGGCCTGCTGACCGGCATGGTGCAGGCCTACATCTTCAGCATCCTGGCGGCGGTCTATCTCGCCGCCGCCACGAGGCCGAATCCGCCGACCGCGAGGCCGCCGCGGCCGCACGCTGAACCCGACAAGGAAACCCCATGGACAGCCTGACTCTCATCGCGATGACCTCCATCGTCATCGCCGGCCTCACCACCGGCTTCGGCACGATGGGGCCGGCGCTTGCCGAAGGTCGCGCGGTGGCGACCGCACTGACGGCACTGGCCCAGCAGCCGGACGCGTCGGCGACGATCACTCGAACGCTCTTCGTCGGACTGGCGATGATCGAATCGACGGCGATCTATTGCTTCGTCGTGTCGATGATCCTGATCTTCGCCAATCCGTTCTGGAACGCGGCGCTCACCCACGCTGCAGCTTCGGCGGGCAAGTAGGCCGTGTTGATCGACTGGTTCACCGTAGGCGCACAGACGCTCAACTTCGTGCTGTTGGTCTGGCTGATGAAGCGCTTTCTCTACCAGCCGGTACTGGATGCGATCGCGATGCGCGAGAAGCGCATCGCCGACCAGATCGCCGACGCCACCGCGAAGGAGGCGAAGGCGGCGAGCGAGCGAAAGACCTTCGAAGACAAGAACACAGCCTTCGACCAGCAGCGCGCCGGCTTGCTGGACAAGGCCACCGAAGGCGCCAGGGCCGAGGGCCTTCGTCTCGGGGCAGAGGCCGCCGAGGCAGCCGCTGCGCTGGCGGCGCAGCGCCGGCAGGCGCTGGCCACGCAGGCCGCGCATCTGCAGCGACTGATCGCCGGTCGTGCCGCGCACGAGGTTTTCGCCGTCGCCCGAAAGACACTGACCGATCTGGCGAACGTGAGCCTGGAAGAACGCATGGTCGAGGTCTTCACGCGGCGCCTGGCTGTGCTGCCCGCGCCGGCCAGGAACCGGCTGGCGGCGGCGTTGGGGCAAGGCACGGAGCCCGCCCTGGTTCGCAGTCGCTTCGAGTTGCCCGCCGGTCAGCAGGCAGCGATCCAGACGGCGATCAACGCGAGCTTCTCCGCCAACGTGTCGCTGCGCTTCGAGACCGCCGCCGATACCGTGTGCGGCATCGAGTTGAGAGCCGGCGGCCAGAAGCTGGCCTGGACCATCGACGAGTACCTGCGCGACTTCGAACAAGACGTCGCCGCGTTGCTGACCCCAGCGGCGAGGGCGGTCGCCGAGCCTGCAAATCTCGAAGCGACGAAGCGCCTCACGTCGCCGGAACCCGTCGCTCACCCAGCCACCGCATGAATGCAGTGGCCGACGAAGTACATTGCGCAGCGGAAGGCGGCGTCGTCGCCAGTGCGCTCGATTGCGGCTTCGGCGCAGTGGCGCAGGCGCGCGCTGCATTCGCCCCGGAGCTCGTGCCACGCGAGGTCGGCACCATCACGCAGGTGACCACCGGCATCGCCCACGTCAGCGGCCTGCCAGGCGCCGGCTTCGATGAGCTGCTGACGTTCCCCGGCGGCCTGGCCGGCATCGCGTTCAACGTCGACGAGCACGAGCTGGGCGTCGTGCTGCTGGGCGAGTACTGGCACCTGCAGGCCGGTGACGAGGTGCGTCGTACCGGGCGCGTGATGGACGTGGCGGTCGGGCCGGCGCTGCTGGGGCGTGTCATCGACCCGCTCGGCCAGGCGCTCGATGGTCTCGGCCCCGTCGATGCGGCGGTACGGCTGCCGATCGAGCGTCCGGCCGCCGCCATCATGGACCGCGCCCCTGTCGACGTGCCGCTGCAGACCGGCCTGAAGGTCGTCGATGCGCTGATCCCGATCGGCCGCGGCCAGCGCGAGCTGATCCTCGGCGACCGCCAGACCGGCAAGACCGCGATCGCGCTCGACACGATCCTGAACCAGCGCGGGCAGGACGTGGTCTGCGTCTACTGCGCCATCGGCCAGCGCGCGTCGGCGGTGGCCAAAGCGGTCGCGACGCTGCGCGAGAAGGGCGCGATGGCCTACACCGTGGTCGTCGTCACCGAAGGCAATCAGCCGCCCGGGCTGGCCTTTATCACGCCCTACGCGGCGACGAGCATCGCCGAACACTTCATGCAAGCCGGTCGCGACGTGCTGATCGTCTACGACGACCTGACGCAGCATGCGCGCGCCTACCGCGAACTGTCGCTGCTGCTGCGCCGGCCGCCGGGGCGCGAGGCGTTTCCGGGCGACATCTTCTACATCCATTCGCGGCTGCTCGAACGCTCGACGCACCTGAGCAAGGAGCGCGGCGGCGGCTCGCTCACCGCGCTGCCGATCATCGAGACCGAGGCCGAGGACA
>JBDTNU010000555.1:0-2843 GCA_039933535.1 Caldimonas sp.
TTCGTCACGATGGTGCTCTTCGGCGCGGTGTATTTCATGATGCCGCGCGTGCTGAACTGGGAGTGGCCGTACCCGCGCCTGATCACGCTGCACTTCTGGCTGGCCGCTACAGGCATCGCGATCTATTTCGTCGGCCTGTCGATCGGCGGCTACCTGCAAGGCGTCGCGATGCTCGATGCCTCGCGGCCTTTCATGGAATCCGTGACGCTGACCGCGCCTTATCTCGTGTCGCGCACGGTCGGTGGATCGCTGATGGTTCTCAGCCACGTCGTCTTTGTCGGCCACTTCCTCGCCATGGCGTTGCGCTTCGGGCCCACGCGCACGGGCGCCGCGCTGTTCTGGCAGCAGGGCCGGCAGGAGCTCGGCTATGGAAAGTGAAGTCAAGCTCGCTGCGGGCGCCATGGTCGCGCTGAGCGTGGCCACGGCCGCGCTCGTCGTGATGCCCTACATCGAAGTTCGCGACGTCAGGCCGCTGCCGGGACTGAAGCCCTACACGAGCGCCCAGTTGCGCGGGCGGGCGGTCTACATCTCCAACGGCTGCGTCTACTGCCATAGCCAGCAGCCACGCGATCGCAACTTCGGCCCCGACTTCGCGCGCGGTTGGGGGCGGCCCTCGGTGCCGGCCGACTACTACTACGACAAGCCCCATCTTTTGGGCAGCATGCGCACGGGTCCGGACCTGTTCAACATCGGGGTACGCCAGCCCAGCAAGGATTGGCACCTCGGGCACCTCTATCAGCCGCGGGCCTATGTCCCCGGCTCGATCATGCCGTCCTACCCTTATCTGTTTCAGGTCAAGGATGTGGCGGAGGAGGACGAGCAGCCGATCACGCTTCCCCCAGGGTACGGCCCGGCGGGAGGCAAGGTGGTCGTGGCGACGCCGGAAGCGCTGGACCTGGTCAAGTACCTGCAAGGGCTGAACCACACGTATCCGGTGTTGCCGCCGGATCCCAAGCCCTGACGGCGAGGAATCGGAACGTGTCCAACCTACCCGAGCAGCGCGCGCCAGCCCAGCGCCGGGAGCAAGCGGATCCATCGGAGCGGGGCGGTCCTATCCCCTTGATCGTCGCTGCCGTCACGCTCGTCGTCGTCCTGTCGGGCGTGGTCTACATCCTGCGCTCCGAGCCCTTCGGCCGCGCGGATCTCGGCGATCGGCGCACGCTTGCCGACTTGCGACCGCCGGTCGCCCGGGCCGGGCAGGGCGCCGACGGCAAGCAGCTGTTCAGCGCCAACTGCGTCGCCTGCCACCAGACGAGCGGGCTGGGCTTGCCTGGCGTCTTTCCGCCGCTCGACGGCTCGGAATGGGTCAACGGCGACGAGCGCATCGTCGCCAACATTCTTCTGCACGGCATCACCGGCGAGATCTCCGTCAAAGGCGCCGCCTTCAAGGGCGCGATGCCTTCGTTCGGCCAGCTCGGCGACGAGGAGCTGGCCGCGGTGGCGAGCTACGTCCGGGCAACGTGGTCGAACAAATCGGCGCCGCTGAAGGCGGAGCTGTTCACGCGCGAGCGCAAGGCGACGCAGCGCACCACGCCGTTCGGCGGAGGCGAAGAGCTGAAGGCCCTCGCGACCAAACCACCATAGGCGATTCGACGATGCACCCCACCCGGGAGACGCGCACCGGAGGGCGCATGTGGCGCACATCGATCGTCGTCATCTTGTCGGCCATCGCGTCGTTCGCCGTGGCGAGATGGATCACGCACGACTTCCAGGTCTGGACCGCAGAGGGCGCGCGCCGTCTCGAAGTGGCCTTGCACCCGGTGCCGGCGCCGCGTGTATCGATGGAAGGGCCGGGCCTGCGCGGTCAGACACTCGATCGGCTGTTGTCGGGCGAACGGGCAGTGACCCTCGTCGATTTCATGTACACGCGCTGCGTCACGGTTTGTGCCGTGCTCGGAGGCACGTTTCAGCAAGCCCAGGCGTCGATCGTCGCTGGCGAGCGCAAGCCCGGCGAGGCGCCGCTGCGCCTGCTGTCGATCAGCTTCGATCCGGAGCGCGACGACGTGGGCGTGCTCCGCGCCTATGCCGCGGGACTGCAAGCGGACCCGGTGCTCTGGCGCTTTGCCCGAGTCTCGAGTCCGGTCGATGCGCAGCGCGTGCTCGACACATACCGCGTGACCGTCATCGACGACGGACTGGGCGGCTACGAGCACAACGCCGCGTTGCTGGTGGTCGACCCGATGGGCAGGCTCGTGCGCGTGTTCGACAGCGCGGAGCTCGAGACGGCGCTGAGCTTCTCGCGCGCCCTCGCGGCAGCGGGAACTTCGCCGTGAAGGCGCTCGCCATCAACCCTGGAGCATCGGCCTGCCTGGGCGCCGCGTTGCTGGTCTTTCTCCTGCTGCCGCCAGTGCGACATGCGCTCGAGGCGAGCATGAGCCTGCACATGCTGGTCCAGTACCCGGCGCTGATGCTCGCCGGCGCGCTGCTCGCCGCCGCGCTGCCGCAGGCCCTGCCGCGTCGGTTTCGTGGCTGGAACGAGCTCGGCATCGGCGGCCTCACGGTCAGCGCGCTGATCCTGACCTTGCTGATGATTCCGAGAGTCCTCGACCTGGCGTTGCTGGATCCGCGCTTCGAGTCCGCCAAGGTCGCCGTGCTGCTGCTGGCTGGCGCCACGCTGCGGCAATCGTGGCGCGCGGCGGGACTGGTCGTGCAGGGCTTCTTTCTGGGCAACGTCTTGCCGATGACGATCATCGTCGGCACGCTCTACCAGGACTCTCCCCTGCGTCTGTGCAATGCCTACCGGCTGGACGATCAGCAGCAACTTGGGCGCGAGCTGATCTGGGTGGCGGCTGTTGTCGCGCTCGCGTGGCTGGTTCATGCGGCACTTCGTCTCGCCGCACCGC
>JBDTNU010000556.1:0-2843 GCA_039933535.1 Caldimonas sp.
AGCTCCTCGCGGATCCGGTGCAGCAGCGCCCCCAGGCCGGAGAGCGTCGACAGGACGAAGGTCAGGCCCCAGGCCGCCAGCGGGATCTCGCCGATCGTCGAGCCGAAGGGCGTGCTGGCCAGCGCGTGGGCGGCAGTCGCCATCAGCAGGAGAGACAGCCCCTGGGCGACCCGAACTAGCAGGAGAGCGGCACGCACGTTCACGCGCTCCCCATCGATCGGCGCACCTGCTTGACACGGGCGACGGTGTCGAAGACCGCCACGAGGACGCAGGCGGTGCCGTCGAGAGCGTAGCGGGCGATCAGGAGCACCGAAGGGCCGTGCTGGCAGAGCCAGACCAGCGTCCAGAGCAGGAGCGCCAGCACCATGAAGACCTGGTAGCGGCGGCGATCCGCCCAGCGGAAGTGGTAGCGCTCGGGCATCAGGTCGTTGACGATGCTGTCGACGATGCCGACCACGGCGATGGCGGTGACGCCGCCGAGGACCCACCAGGCTTCGGGCCCGATCGCATCCAGGGCGACCTTCTGCGCGCTCACCGGCAGCACCCAGGCAAAGGCCGTCGTCAGCAGGACCGAGCAGCACAGGTAGAGCCGCGCGAGCCAGTACTGGGGCCGGGGCCGCATGAGCAGGCTGACGACAGCCCGGCCGAAGCCCTCGTGCATCAGGGTGATGACGTGCATTCGAGGCTCCCTCTTGATGGATTTCGCACCACGGCGCTCATGACAGCGTCAAGCCCCAGTTGTCTGCCGGGTAATGGACCGCCGGCCCGCCGTTCAGCACGGTGCGCGGCGCGGTGAGCGCGGCCCACATCAGCAGGTTCCCGGACGACGCCGCATCGAGGATCCCCTTGGCGACGACGGTGCCCCAGTCGGCCGTCGGCGCGGGGAACGCCAGGTCGGCGTTGTTGCTGATGCGGCCGGCGCTGCCGCTGCTGGCCGACGTGCTGCCGGCCGGCGGCGTGCCGCTGATCGTGCTGAGGCCCGGCACGATGGCCAGCCGCGCGTACGAGCCGCCCGACACCTCGACGCCGCCGCCGGCGTTGCTCGGCGCCGACGTGTAAAGCGCGTCGTAGACCGTGGCCGGGATGCTGTACGACTGCGCCCGGAAGATCAGGTCGATCAGCTTGTTGGCGAAGTAGTCGCTGCAGCCGCCGGTGATGCCGAGCGCCAGGGCGAGCCCGGCGATCGCCACCTGCACCGGGTTCGGGCTCCCGGTGGTGATGACGAGCGGGCTGATCGGCACGACGATCCAGCAGTTGCCGCCGGTCGACGCGTCGAAGAAGCCGACGTAGTTGGCCGTGCCCCAGGCCGAGCCCGGGTCGCCCCAGCTGATCGCGCCGTTGTTGCTGGTCGCGTGGCTGGTGCCGCTGCTGGCCACCGTGGTTCCCGCGCCCTGCGTGCCGGCGAAGTTGGCCAGCGACCTGGCCACGGACTGGCGCGCGTAGCCGGTGCCGCTGAGCTCGGTGAACGAGCTGTCGCTGGCGGCGCTGCCGAGCGCCATGTACCAGTTGGTGGGCAGGGTGAGACCCTGGCCGCGGAGGAAGTCCGCGAGCTTGTTCTCCATGTAGTTCGTCATCTGGCTCATTGCATGGCCCTTCGTTGGTTAGCTGTCATCGCCACCGCCAGCGCCTCAGGGGACACCGGTGATGAGGAAAGTGATCGTTCGACGCACCTGCACGACGGTCGATCCGGCCTGGCGCATCTCGATGGTCAGCAGCGTCTCGAAGAAACCGACTTCGACACCGCCGCCGAGGACTGTCAGAGACCAGCTCAGGTCGGTGGTGATGGGCATCCACACGCCCACGACGCCACTGGTGATGCCGCCGAACGCCGCGGTCGCCCGCACCTCGTACGCGGTCGAGACGCCGGGCTCGATCGGGAAGAGCGCCCACTCGCTCGGATAGTCGACCGGGTAGCCGCCGGTGTCGTTGACGTCGGCGCCGGCCGTGCCATCGGTGCGCAGCGTGAAGGTCGCCGTGACGTCGCCGACGCTCGTGTTGCCGACGATCGTGTGGTTGGTGAGGTGCAGGAGGCGCGAGCCGCCACCGCTGTCGAAGTCGAGCCCGTCGTCGATCGGGTCTTGGACGTCGCCGGGCCCGGGCAGCAGGTGGGTGTCGCGCGCGTGCACGCGGTCGTCGTCGATGACGGCCGTGATGTCGAAGAGCTGCGCGCCGTCATCGGTCTTGCCGCCGTCCGAGATCGCGGCGATCTTCACGTCCTCGTCGCAATCCTCGAGCGTGCCGAGGACGTACATCGGGCGGTCGCGCAGGCCGTCGTCGAGCACGAGCTCGAAGTCGGGCACGCCGGGCAGCGTCACGTCGCTGGCGGTCGGGCCCGGCGTCACGGCGACCGGCGTCGTCAAGGTGCCGTCGTCGCGGCGCAGCGTCAGGTAGAGCGTGCCGAGGCTGAAGTCGGGCGGCTCGGTCAGCCCCATGACGCGCGTGCTCTCGTTCCAGAAGGCGACGTCGCCGCTCTGGCCATAGCCGCGGATCTGCGGCTGCCAGCGCACGAAGTCGAGGTGCGAGACCGTCATGCCCTCCATCTCGACCTTGGCCGAGACGGTGGTGGTGCGCAGCGCCAGGCTGGCGGCCTGGTAAAGGCCCTCGCGCTCCGCATGGAACGCGCCGGTCACGCCCTCGAGCGTGATGTACGTCGGCCGGCTCATCGGCGGCAGCGATGCGTCGTACGTGTCGATGTTCCGGCCGAGGCTCAGCCGCTTCTTTCGCTCGGCCTCGGTGATCGACACGCCCGGGCAGGGGCATTCGATCCAGTCGATGTCCCAGGTGACGTTGCTGAGGTACTCGACGATCACGCCGTCGGCGCGCTCGAAGCCGGGCAGCGTGGC
>JBDTNU010000557.1:0-2837 GCA_039933535.1 Caldimonas sp.
TGCGCCCGGATCGCGAAGTCGATCAGCAGGATCGCGTTCTTGGTCACCAGCCCCATCAGCATGACGATGCCGATGATCGAGAACATGTTGAGCGTCGAGCGGAACACGAGCAGGGCCAGCACCACGCCGATCAGGGTCAGCGGCAGCGAGCTCATCAAGGCGAGCGGCTGGACGAAGCTGCGGAACTGGCTGGCCAGGATCATGTAGATGAAGACGATCGCCAGGCCGAGTGCGCCGAGCGCGTAGTTGAAGGACTCGGTCATGTTCTTGGTCGAGCCGCCGAAAGAATAGCGGTAGCCGGGCGGCCAGCTCACGCTGTCGAGCACCCTTGTCATGTCCGACGAGACGTCGCCCGAGCTCCGGCCGAAGGCATTGGCGTCGACATTGATCTCGCGATTCAGGTCGCGCCGGTTGATCTGGTTCGGCCCGGTCGAAGCCAGCACGTCGGCCACCTGCGAGAGGCGAACCACGCGCGGCGAGCCGTCGCTGCCTGGCGCGACGTTGATCGGCATGCGCTGCAGGTCGCCGATCGCGTATCGGCTTTCCGGCGCGAGCTGGACGTTGACGTCGTAGTTCTCGCCGTCGGGGGCGCGCCAGTTGCCGACCGTCGTTCCCGCGACCAGCGTGCGCAAGGTGTTGGCGAGCATGTTGACGTTGAGGCCGGCGTCGGACGCGGCGTCGCGGCGCACCTCGATCGCGACCGTCGGCTTGTCGGGCTTGAGCGTCGTGTCGAGGTCGACCAGGCCGGGGATCTGCGAGAGCTTCGCGGTGATCGTTCGCGACAGCCGCTCGAGCTCGCCCAGGTCGGTGCCCTGGATCGAGAACTGCAGGCTCTTGCCGCCACCCAGGTCGGTCTGGCCGATGTTGGTGACGGTGATGCCGGGAATGCGCGAGAGCCGCTCGCGCAAGGGCACGGCGAGCTGCGTGACGCTGCGCTTGCGATCCTTGCGGTCGGTCAGGCGCACGTAGGTCGCGGCGTAGATCTTGCCGGCGGCCTGGCCGCTGTTGATCGTCGTCACCGTGTAGCGCACCTCGGGCATCTCGCGCAGCACCGCGTCGACCTGCTTCGCACGCATCTCGGTCACTTCGAGCGAGGAGCCGACAGGGGTGTAGTAGTTGACCTGGGTCTCGGAGAAGTCGGCCTTGGGCACGAACTCGGCGCCGAGGATCGGGATCACGAAGAAGCTCGCGGCGAAGGTCGCCAGGGCGATGCCGAGCGTCGCGAGCCGGTGCCGCAACGACCAGCCGAGGATCGACTGGTACGCCGCCGAAAGCCAGACCGTGAGCCGCTCGAACAGGCCGGTGACGCGGCCGATGGTCCGGTCGTACAACGTCTTCCTGCCATCGGGCCCCGACCCGCCGGCGCCGTGGCGCCGCTCTGCCTGCGGGTCGTGCCAGATGCTCGACAGCATCGGGTCGAGCGTGAAGCTGACGAACATCGAGATCAGCACCGCGGCGACGATGGTGAGGCCGAACTCGTGGAAGAACTTGCCGACGATGCCGCCCATGAAGCCGATCGGCAGGAACACGGCGACGATCGAGAGCGTGGTCGCAAGCACCGCCAGGCCGATCTCGTTGGTGCCGGCCAGCGCCGCGTCATGCGCGCTCTTGCCCATGTGCACGTGGCGCACGATGTTCTCGCGCACCACGATCGCGTCGTCGATGAGCAGGCCCACGCACAGCGAGAGCGCCATCATCGTGATGGTGTTGATCGTGAAACCGAACACGTACATGAACAGGAAAGTGCCGATCAGGGCGATCGGCAAGGTCAATCCGGTGATGACGGTCGAGCGCCAGGAATTGAGGAAGAGGAACACGATCAGGATGGTCAGCGCCGCGCCCTCGAACAGCGTGCGCTTGACGTTCGCGACCGAGATCCGGATCGAGCGTGAGTTGTCGCGATTGACCTCGACGCGGATGCCGTGCGGCGTCACCGCCTTGGCGTCCTGCAACGCCTTGAACAGGCCGTCGACCACCTCGATCGTGTTCTCGCCTTGCGACTTCTGCACCGAGAGCAGGACAGTGCGCTGGCCGTTGTAGAGCGCCAGGCTCTGCGCTTCCATCGGTCCGTCGACGATGTCGGCCACCTGCCAGAGCTTGACCGGAGCGCCGGATGCGCCGGCACCGCCGATCGAGCCGGCGGCGATCGAGCCGCCGAAGGCCTTTCTCGTGACCACGATGTCGCGAAAGTCCTCAGGGCGCTTCAGCCGCGCGTTGATCTGCACGACCCGTTCCTGCTCCCGCGAGCGGATCGAGCCGAGCGGCAACTCCTGGTTCTCGCTCTTCACGGCGGCAACGACCTGGTCGGCGCCGATGCCGAGCGCCTCCATCGCCGCCGGCTTGAGGTAGACGTTGATCTGCCGGTCGAGGCCGCCGACGATCTGCACCGAGCCGACGCCGCGCACGTTCTCGAGCTTCTTCTGCAGCACCTGCGAGGCCCAGGTCGTCAGCTCCTGGGTGCTGTGCCGGCCGTCGCCGGAAAGCACGGCGACGTTGAAGATCGGAATGCTCTGCGGGTCGAAGCGCGAGATCCGTGGCTCCTTCACTTCGTCGCGCAGGGTGGGTCGGATGCCCGAGACCTTCTCGCGCACGTCGTCGGCGGCCTTGCGGCCATCGACGTCGAGGTTGAACTCGACGATGACGACCGACGTGCCTTCATACGAGCGCGAGTAGAGCGAGTTGATGCCGGCAACGGTATTGACCGCCTCCTCGATCTTCTTCGTCACCTCCGACTCGACGATCTCCGGCGAGGCGCCCGGGTAGTCCATGGCGACGACGACGGTCGGAAAGTCGATGTTCGGAAACTGGTCGACCGACAGGCGCTGGTAGCTGAACAG
>JBDTNU010000558.1:0-2828 GCA_039933535.1 Caldimonas sp.
CTCGGAGCATGGCGCGACCTTATGGAATCGGCCCTGTGCTGTCGTGCCACGCAGCGACGCGTTTCGATCAATTCCGGACATCGCGCTTGCCGACGACTCGCCGTTTCTGATTCAATCGATTGCCTTGAACTCGATGTCCGAAAATGCCTGAACGCGCTGACCCGATCGACGTGCTCTTCGTCATCTCGCCGCACTCGCTGCTGCTCGACATCGCGGGGCCGGCCGAGGCCTTTCGATTGGCCAACCTGCAGCGCGCGATGCTTCGCCAGCCGCCGCGCTTTCGTCTGCGCTTCGCCGGGCCTTCGGCCACGCTCGAGACTTCGGTCGGGCTCGTGCTCGCCGGGCTCGAGCCCTTGCCAGCGCGACTCGATGCGGCGACGTGGGTGGTGCTGGTCGGGCAACCGAATGCCGACGTCTATCGGGTCACGCCGGCCATCACCGCCACGGCGCAATGGCTGAGCCGCACGCTTCATCACCGTCTGCTCGACCCGGACTCGCCGCATCGCCTGGTCACGGTCTGCTCGGGCGCCTTGCTCGCGGCACGCGCCGGGCTGCTCGGCGAGCGCGAGTGCACGACGCACCACGACATGATCGATGCGCTTCGCGCGCTGGCACGCGATGCGCATGTGGTCGACAACCGCGTGTTCGTGGTCGACGGCCCCGTCGCCTCGAGCGCGGGCGTGACCGCGGGCATCGATCTCGCGCTGCACCTGATCGCCGCCGAGTGCGGCGAGGCGGTGGCGGCCGGCATCGCGAAAGACATGGTGGTGTACCTGCGGCGATCGTCGCGCGACCCCGAGCTCTCGCCGTTTCTCGGCCATCGCCGTCACACGCACGTCGCCGTGCACAAGGTGCAGGACGCGATCGGCGCAGAGCCCGAGCGCGACTGGAGCATGGCCGCGCTCGCGGCAGTGGGTCACGTCACACAGCGCCACCTGCTGCGGCTTTTCGTCGAGCAGGCGGGCGCGTCGCCGATGCAGTGCCTGCAGGCGATCCGGCTCGAACGCGCGCGGCAGTCGCTCGAGCACGGAGCCAGCGTGACCGATGCCGCCGAGGTCTCGGGCTTTCGCTCGAGCCTGAACCTGCGCCGCGCGTGGAGCCGGCAGTGGGGCGGGTCGCCGCGTGATGCGCGGCGTGCGGAGCCGAAGCCGAGATCACCCGAACAGGCCCGTAAACCGGGGCCTTCACGTCACGCTGCCGACATGCGCCTGCGCTAAATTCCACTTCGCTCGACGCACGAAACCGGCCGCACGATTGGGCGGACACGCGGGAACCCGTACCCCAGTGCCGAGAGAACCGTCGTCGTTGCGCCGCAGGCCCTCGATATCCGGAAGCCAAGCCCGCCGCCAGCGATGGTCGCGGGCTTTTCTTGTTCTGAACCCGCCATGCGAACGTGCAAAGCGCACGGAATGTCCAGACGCTGATTCATTGCCCTCCTGTCCGGGCACGGCATGTGCCGAACGAGGGGTCGCACGAATACTCGAGCCCCGTCCCAAGCTGCATCGATGGATCCGCCCAAGAAGCCACCCGTTTCTCCCGCTTCCACCTGGCAGGACGAAGGCCTGGAGTTCGAGATCACCGACTTCGGTGAGGCTCGGCGAATCCTCGACGATGAATCGATCGCGCAGTTTCACGTCGCGACGGCCATGTCGCCGGCCCAGTGGAAACGACTCCGTCGCGCGACGCTGCCGACCGACCGCGCCCTCAGCGGCCGAGCGATCGACTGGTTGCTGAGCCTCCCGCCGGGCGTGCGTCCGGAGAAGATCGGCTCGCAATTTCCACGGATCGCCAACGCACTGGCAGGCGTCTGGGACGAGCCGGGCGAATGCCAGGCCGCGCTCGACAAGCTCTTCGACGATGGCCGCACGGGTCGTATCGGGTTTCCCCCGGGCGTGCAGAACGAGCTGCTCGCGCTCCGCGACTGGATGACCGGGCTGCGTGGCTGGAACGAGTCTTTCTAGCGCCGCGAAAAGGGCTCGTTGTGGCAGCATGCCGCGAGCCCCCGCTACTCGACCAAGGCCTCGACATGGCATCGACCGTTTCTCCGCCCCAGAACACGCTGCTCACCGGCCGCACGGCCCTCGTCACCGGCGCCTTCAGCGGCTTCGGCCTGCACTTCTCGCGCGTGCTCGCCGCGCATGGCGCCAGGGTGGCGATGGCGGGCCGGCGCATCGAGCTCGGTCGCACGCTGGCTACCGAGATCGGCGCTGCAGCGGCGCGGCCCGGCGACGTGCGCGCCTACGCGATGGATGTGACCGATGCGGCGAGCGTCGCCAGCGCCATGGCGGCCATCGTCGCCGAGCTCGGCGCGCCGGCGATCGTGGTCAACAACGCCGGCATCCCCGCGCGGGCGCCCAGCCTGGAGCTGAGCGAGGCGCAATGGCAGGGCGCGCTCGACGTCAACCTCTCCGGCGTGTTTCGCGTGGCGCAGGCGAGCGCGCGCGAGATGGTGCGCACCGGCACGCGCGGCACGATCATCAACATTGCCTCGATCCTGGGCCTGCGCGTGCGCGCCCAGGTGGCGGCCTACGCCGCGAGCAAGGCGGCGGTGGTGCAGCTCACCAAGGCGCTGGCGCTCGAATGGGCCGAGCACGGCATCCGCGTGAACGCGATCGCGCCCGGCTACTTCGACACCGACATCAACCGCGACCTGCTGCGCACGCCGGTGGGCCAGGCGATCGTCGCGCGCATCCCACAGCAGCGCGTGGGCGAGCTCGCCGAGCTCGACGGCCCGCTGCTGCTGCTGGCCTCGGATGCATCGTCGTACATGACCGGCACGGTGATCCCGGTGGATGGCGGGCATCTGGTGAACACGCTCTGATCGGCGT
>JBDTNU010000559.1:0-2812 GCA_039933535.1 Caldimonas sp.
CCGATCGAGAACCCGCGCCTCGACATCGAGGCGACCCGGCCCAACCTCGACGTGCGCGTCGGTGTCGTCGTGGCCGGCACCGCGCTGAACCCACGCATACGGCTGTTCTCCGAGCCCGACATGAGCGACATCGACAAGCTGAGCTGGCTGGTGCTCGGCCGCGCCAGCGAAGGCGTGGGCCGCGCCGACACCGCCTTGCTGCAGCGCGCCGCGCTGGCGCTGCTGTCGGGCGAAGGGCCCGGCGTGACCGACCGCATCACGCGCGCCATCGGCCTCGACGACATCTCGGTGCGGCAACAGGGCACGGGCGACGTCAAGGAGACGATCGTCGGCCTCGGCAAGCAGATCTCGAAGCGCTGGTATGTCGGCTACGAGCGCGGGCTGAACGCGACCACGGGGAGCTGGCAGCTCATCTACCGCATCGCCCAGCGATTGACGGTGCGCGCGCAGGCTGGCGGCGACAACTCGCTCGACCTGATCTGGACCCTGCGCTGGAAGTAGATCTCGGTCTCTTTCTCAAGGCGCTGAGTCCCAGTCCGCCTTCTCGATATGGTTCTGCATGAACGCATCGACCGCGGCCAGCGCATCCAGCTTCGAAGGATCGAAATCGAATTGCCCCTCGTGCGAGGACCCGCCGTCGAAGCTCGCCTTGAAATGGATCGCGTTGCCGACCACCTCGTAGTCGGCGCGATAGCGGATCGTTCGGCCGCCCGCGCCCTGCGTGTGAGTTCCTTCTACGGTTGGCATGCCGACCTCGCCCGCTGCATCGATCGGCCGAGTATCGCGCGCGGCCGAGACCGCGAGCGCAGGTCTTAAACTGCCGCCTCGCCGCGAGCCTTGTCTCCGCGGGCTCCTCGACATAGTTCAATGGATAGAACGGCCCCCTCCTAAGGGGCAGATGTAGGTTCGATTCCTACTGTCGGGACCACATGCCTTCGCCTCGATGCCCGGCATCGATACGGCCCTCATCCTGGGGCTACTTGAGCTTCTCCGCCAGCTCACGCAGCACCTGCTGCGGCCGCTCCTCGATCACGTCGCCGTGCGAAACGACGATGCGACGCAGCGACGCGTCGCTGGCCCAGCGCAGGAGTTGCGCGCGCAGCTCGTCGCTGTCTTTTACGAGCACCAATTTGACCGGGGCGGGCACATGCGCTTCCTCGCCGGCAAAGCCCATCAGGCCGAGCAGCCAACCGCCGAACCCCTTCGGGTGGCGGATGTTGGCGACGACGTCGTTGAGGACGAGCGTCGTGCCGCCGCCGCGCCGCACCACCAGCGCCGCCTCCTGGCCGCGCGTGCCGGGCACGGCCAGGAACTGCACGTCGGGGTCGCCGAAGTCGGGCGAGCTCGTGTCGACGGCGACCGACTCGGCGACCTTCGCGCGCGCGCCCTCGGGCGCCACGACCTGCAGGGCCGGATAGCGCTGCTTCCAGGCCTTCGCGTCGAGCCGGTGGTGATCGTTCGGCACGACCAGGAACGCGGGCCGCCCGGCGGCCTCGAGCGTGGCCATCCCGGTCTCGTCGAGCGCGATCGCGCTCCAGATCACCAGCCGACCGTCGCGCAGGCGCACGACCGTCATGCGCCGTGGCAGCTCCATGAGCGGCATCTTCACGGGGCCGACGACCGTGAGGATGCCGTCGTCGATCGACGTCAGCGGGCTGTGTGGCAGGACTGTCCAGCATCGTGTACGGCGGTCATCGGGTCGCTTCTTCGGCTCGCGAGGGGATTCGACTTCATCGGGCAATCCGCGCGCCCGAGCCGATCGGCCGGGCGAGACTGTCGAGACCCGTGGCGGCGGCTCCAGTGAAGAAACCCGCCTAGGATCGGCGTCATGACCATCGCCCTCTACGCCTTCGACACGCCCAACGGACGCAAGATCAGCGTCGCCCTCGAGGAGATGGCGCTGCCCTACGACGTGCACGTCGTCGACATCACCAAGGGCGAGCAGCACGAGCCGGCGTTCCTGGCCATCAGCCCCAACAACAAGATCCCGGCCATCGTCGACCCCGAGGGGCCGGCCGGGCGGCCGATCAGCGTCTTCGAGTCGGGCGCGATCCTGATCTACCTGGCCGAGAAGACCGGGCAGTTCTTGCCGTCCGATCCGGTCGCGCGCGTCGCCGCGCTCGAGTGGCTGATGTTCCAGATGGGTGGCTTCGGGCCGATCCCGGGGCAGGTGCACCACTTCATCGCGTTGAAGGAAGAGAGCGAGCGCCGCTACGGCCTGGAGCGCTACATGGAGGAAACGCGCAGGCTCTACGGCGTGATGGACCGGCGCCTGGCCGGCAACGCGTTCTTCGCCGGCGAACCGATCTCGATCGCCGACTTCGCGATCCTCGGCTGGGCCTGGCGGCACGAGCGACACCAGGTCGATCTCGCCGACTACCCCAACGTCGAGCGCTGGTACGACACGATGATGGCGCGCGAGGGCGTTCGCCGCGGCTTCGCCGTGCCATTGCGGTAGCTCTCCTCACGCGGCGAGCTTTTTCGGCTCTTGTCGCACCCTACACTGGGTGAAACAGGGAGAGGCCATGCTCGAACGAAAGATCAACGAGACCTTCGGTGACGAAGAGCCGACCGGCTTCGGTTCCGGCTGGTGGAGCGGCATCCTGTCGGCATTCTTCGGCGTGCTCGCCTTCGGCGCGGTGCTGTGCCTGCACTTTCCGCAGTTGCTGACGTCTCCCGAGCTGCGGCCCTACTACCCGATGACCGTCATGCGGGTGCTGATCCAGGTGCTCATCGTCGGCGCGATCATCTTCGGAGTCGCTTCGGCGATCCTGCGCAAGAAGAAGATGCTGGGCCTGACCGGGATGCTGCT
>JBDTNU010000560.1:0-2811 GCA_039933535.1 Caldimonas sp.
GTCGAGCGCCGCCAGCGGCTCGTCGAGCAGCAGCACCCGCGGCCGCACCGCCACAGCGCGCGCCAGCGCGACGCGCTGCCGCTGGCCGCCCGACAGCTCGCCTGGGCGCTTGCCCTCGAGTCCGTTGAGGCGGACGAGGTCGACGAGCTCGCCCACCGCGCGCCGGCGCTCGTCTGCGGGCACGCCGCGCACCTTCAGGCCATAGCCGATGTTGGCGGCGACGGTCATCTGCGGGAAGAGCGCGTAGCTCTGGAAGACCATGCCGATGCCGCGCTTCTCGACGGGCCGGTCGGTGACCACCTGGTCGCCGAAACGGATCATGCTGCCGGGATCGGCCGCCTCGAGTCCGGCGAGCAGCCGCAACAGGGTCGTCTTGCCGCACCCCGAGGGCCCGAGCAGCGCGATCACCTCACCGGGCTCGATGGTCAGCGTCGTCGGCCGCAGGCCCTTGGTGCCGTCGGGATAGGTCTTGGCGCAGTCGACGATCTCGATGCGCGTCCGTTCGAGTTGCATCAGCTTGCGTACCGTTTCTGAAGAGTCGCCGCGAGTGCCTGCAAGGCCCACATCACGGGCAGGATGACGATGAAGAAGACGAGGGTGTAGGCCGAGCCGATCTCGATCCGCATCGAGGCATAGCTGTCGGCGAGGCCGACCGGCAACGTGCGGGTGAGCGGCGTGTGCAGCATCCAGGTGAGGTTGAACTCGCCGATCGAGAGCGTGAACACCATCAGGCACCCGGCGACGATGGCCGGGAACACCGCCGGCACGAGAACGCCCAGAAACCGCTGCCTGAACGAGGCGCCGAGCGTGCGTGCCGCTTCCTCGAGGGCGAAGAGTTCGTGGCGCTGGAACGCGGCCGCGACGGTGCGCACCATGAACGGCAAGGTGAAGACGATGTGGCCGACGAGGATGAAGGCGAAGCTCTGCCGGAACGACGCCATCTGGCCGTAGACGAGGATGAGCGCGAGCGCGGTGGCCAGGCCCGGAACGGCGACCGGCAGGGTGATGAGCTCCTCGAAGGCACGCGCCGCGCGCGACTGGCTGCGGGCAAGCATGTAGGCGCACGGGACGCCGAGCACGACGGTCGCCGCGACGCACGCCAGGGCGATGCCGATCGACGCACCGACGGTGTCGCCGTAGTTCTCCCACACCTCGGAGATCCAGCGCGTCGTCAGGCCGCTCCGGATGCCGACGCTGTAGTTGCGCACGAGCCCGGCGAGGATCGACACCACCATCGGCGCGACCATGAAGACGCTCACTGCGAGGGTCACCGCGAACAGCAGCGGCGCGCGCGAGGTGGTGGCGTGTCGCATGAATCGGTGTCAGATCGTTCGGGCGTCGGCGCCGTAGAGGCGCGCCGCGAACAGCACTGCCCACGTCACCAGCCCGAGCGCGATGGAGAGCGACGCGGCGAGCGCGAAGTTCGCGTAGTTGGTGAACTCGTTGTAGATCGTGATCGGCACGACCTCGAACTGGCTGGCCAGGGTAAACGCGGTGCCGAAGGCGCCCATCGCCGTCGCGAAGACGATCGCGCCGCAGGCGAGCGTCGTCGGCGCGAGCTGCGGCAGCCAGACGTCGAGTGTGATGCGCAGCCGCGATGCGCCGAGCGCCCGCGCCGCCTCTTCGAGCTGCAGGTCCATCGACTCGGCGGCCGCGGTGTAGGTGGCGACCGCGCGTGGCAGCGAGAAGTAGAGGTAGGCGAGGAAGAGGCCGAGCAGGCCGTAGGCGAAGGTCAGCCCGCCGATTCCCAGCTTCGAGCCGAGGTCCGGGATCAGGCCCTGCCGTCCGCCGAGCAGGATGACGAAGAAGCCGACGATGACGCCGGGAAACGAGAGCGGCAGCGTGAGCAGCGAGAGCAGCACGCCCCGCCCCGGGAAACGTCGCCGCGCAAGGTACACGCCCACAGCACTGCCGAGCACCAGCGTCGCTGCCGTGACGACGAGCGAGAGGCCGAGGGTGTTGAGCATGCTCTCGAGGTATCGGGGGCTGGTGAGGACGACGAAGTACGTCGCCCAGCCGCTCCGGGCGGGCAGCGCGACGAGGCGCGCCACCGGCAGCAGCCAGAACGCGGCGAAGAAGACGAGCGCCGGCGCTGCGCAGGCGGGCAGCAGCCAGCGCGGCAGGCCGAAGCGTGCCGCGCGGAGAGCGGGGTTCGCGCTCAGCGCACGTCCTTCAGGTAGCGGTCGGAAAAGGCGCGCTGCGCCGCCGCCATCTGCGCATAGTCAACCGACTTTGCGCGCGCGTATTCCGATGCCGGCAGGAACTTCGCCTGCACCTCCTTGGGCATGGCCGAGGCGCGCACCGGCCGCAGGAAGGCACGGGCCCAGATCGCCTGCCCTTCGTCGGACAGCACGAAGTCGAGCGCCTTCTTGCCGTTCTCGGCATGCGGTGCGTTGGCGACCAGGCTCATCACGTACGGCACGACGACGGTGCCCTCGGTCGGGATCACGAAGGCGACGTTGGCGCCGTCCTTGTACTTGGCACGGTAGGCGTTGAAGTCGTAGTCGAGCAGGATCGCGATCTCGCCCGAGAGCACGCGTGCGTAGGAGGTCTGCTTCGGCACGATCGGCTCGTTCTTCATGAGCGCCTTGAAGTACTCGATGCCGGGTCCGAAGTCGGCGAGCGTGCCGCCGCGCGCCTGGTTCACGGCCACCGCGCCGACGTAGCCGACGAACGCAGAGGCCGGGTCGAGGTAGCCGACGAGGCCCTTGTATTCGGGCTTCAGGAGGTCGGCCCACGATTTCGGCACCGGCTTGCCCTTCAGCGCATCGACGTTGACCATGAAGCCGAGCGTGCCCGAGTGGATCGTGA
>JBDTNU010000561.1:0-2807 GCA_039933535.1 Caldimonas sp.
GCAGCGCCGACGACGCCGCCTTCGTGCTCGGCAACGCCGAGACGGTGGTCATCGTTCCCGGCTACGGGCTGGCGGTGGCGCGCGCCCAGCATGCCGTCAAGGAGCTCGCGGCCAAGCTCACCGCCAAGGGGATCAGCGTCAAGTACGCGATCCACCCGGTGGCCGGCCGCATGCCGGGCCACATGAACGTGCTGCTCGCCGAGGCCGAAGTGCCCTACGACCAGGTCTTCGAGATGGAAGACATCAACGGCGAGCTCGGCCAGACCGACGTCGCCATCATCCTCGGCGCCAACGACGTCGTGAACCCGGCGGCGCACACCAAGGGCAGCCCGATCTACGGCATGCCGATCATCGAGGCCTACAAGGCCAAGACCATCATCGTCAACAAGCGCTCGATGGCGGCGGGCTACGCCGGTCTCGACAACGAGCTGTTCTACATGGACAAGACGATGATGGTGTTCGGCGACGCGAAGAAGGTCGTGGAAGACATGGTCAAGGCGATCGAGTGAACGAACCCGATCTGGTCGACCAGGCACGCGGGCCTGGCGACGAACCCGGGCCCGCCCTTTTGCCCGACCCTGCCGACGACGCCGATGGCGGCCACACGACCGGCATCCTGCCTTGCCAGGATCTCAAGGCGCTGGTGCTGCGCAAGGACATCTCCGGCCTCGAGCCGATCGCCGAAGACCAGTTCCAGCCCGCCAGCCTCGACCTGAGGCTGGGGCCAAAGGCGTATCGCGTGCGCGCCAGCTTCCTGCCCGGCACCGGCACGGTGCGCCAGAAGCTCGACGAGTTCGCGATGCACGAGATGGACATCTCGAACGGCGCGGTCCTCGAGCGCGGCTGCGTGTACATCATTCCGCTGCTCGAGATGCTCGACCTGCGCCATCGCACGTCGGCGATGGGCAACCCGAAGAGCTCGACCGGTCGGCTCGACATCTTCACCCGCCTCATCACCGACCACGGCACCGCGTTCGACCAGGTGCCCGAGCAGTATTCCGGCCAGCTCTTCGCCGAGGTCTCGCCGCGCACCTTCAGCGTGCTGGTGCGCAAAGGCTCGCGGCTCAGCCAGCTGCGCATCCGGCATGGCAAGCCGCAGACCAGCGACAACCTGATGCGCCGGCTGCAGGAAGAGCATCAGCTCGTCGAGGTGGTCGACGGCGAGCCGGGCGCCAGAACGCATGAGATCGTCAGCGGCGTGCCGGTCTCGGTCGATCTCGAAGGCCGCCAGTCCGGCGGCGTCATCGGCTATCGGGCCAAGAACCATTCGGGCCTCATCGACATCGATCGCATCGGCCACTACGAGGTGAGCGACTTCTGGGAGCCGGTGCTGGCGCCGAAGCGCGGCCTGATCCTCGACCCGGCCGAGTTCTACATCCTCGCCTCGCGCGAGGCGGTGCGCATCCCGCCGAACTACGCCGCGGAGATGATCGCCTACGACACCCTGGTCGGCGAGTTCCGCGTTCACTACGCCGGCTTCTTCGACCCGGGCTTCGGCCACTCGGATGCAGGCGGAGAAGGCTCACGCGCCGTACTCGAGGTGCGCTCGTACGAAGTGCCGTTCGTGATCGAGCACGGCCAGCTCGTCGGCCGGCTGGCGTACGAGCGACTGACATCGACGCCCACCATGCTCTATGGCCAGCGCGCCAATTCGTCGTACCAGGGCCAGGGCATCAAGCTGAGCAAGCACTTCAAGGCTGTGCCCGCCGCGTAGCGCGCCGCCGCGCCTTCAGAACATCAATCGCGGCAGCCAGAGGCTGATCGCCGGCACGTAGGTGATGATCAGGAGGAATACCAGCAGCACCGAGGTCCAGGGCAGCGCCGCGCGCACCACCTGCCCGATCGACATGCCGGTGATGCCCGAGGTGACGAACAGGTTGAGGCCGATCGGCGGCGTGACCATGCCGATCTCGAGGTTCACCACCATGATGATGCCGAGGTGCACCGGGTCGATGCCGAGCCGGCTGGCGATCGGGAACAGGATCGGCGCCATGATGAGGATGATGCCGGTGGGCTCCATGAACATCCCGGCGATGAGCAGCAGCACGTTGACCACCATCAGGAACTGCCACGCAGGCATGCCCCAGGCGACGATCGTCTCGGCGATCTGCTGCGGAATGCGCTCGGTGGTGAGCACGTGGGCGAAGAGAAGCGCGTTGGCGATGATGAACATCAGCATCACCGTCACCTTGCCGGCATCGACCAGCACCTTCGGCACGTCCTTGAAGCCGATGTCCTTGTAGACGAAGATCGCGATGAGAAAGGCGTAGACCGCAGCCACCGCGGCCGCTTCGGTCGGGGTGAAGACGCCGCCGTAGATGCCGCCGAGGATGATGACGATCAGCATCAGCCCCCAGAGCGACTCGCGGCCCGAGGCCAGGATGTCGCGGCCGCTGGCGCGCGGTTGCCTCGGCAGGTCGAGCATGCGGGCGCGCACGTAGATCGCGACCATCAGCATCACGCCGAGGAGAATGCCCGGCACGACGCCGGCCAGGAACATCTTGCCGACCGACGTTTCCGTGGCGGCGCCGTAGACGACCATCACGATCGACGGCGGGATGAGGATGCCGAGCGTGCCGGCATTGCAGATCACGCCGGCGGCGAAGTTCCGCGAGTAGCCGGCCTTGACCATGCCGGCAATGACGATCGAGCCGACCGCCACCACCGTCGCCGGCGACGAGCCCGAGACCGCCGCGAACAGCATGCAGGCCAGCACCGAGGCCATCGCCAGGCCGCCGCGGAAGTGGCCGACGCAGGCGTTGGCGAAGCGGATCATCCGCTTGGCGACGCCGCCGGTCGTCATGAAG
>JBDTNU010000562.1:0-2786 GCA_039933535.1 Caldimonas sp.
TCGGCACCGACATGCTGTTCGAGATGATCCCCGCCTACCTCGAGTTCTTCGGCTTCGGCACGGCCACGGCCGACGAGCTGCGCAACGTGGCGCAGCTCCGCTACTGAGTCCGCTCGCCATGCGCCGCTCGATCGCCACCGTCTCGATGAGCGGAACCTTGCGCCAGAAGCTCGAGGCGATCGCTGCGGCGCGCTTCGACGGCATCGAGCTGTTCGAGAACGACTTCATCGCCTTCAACAGCAGCGCCGGCGAGCTGCGCACGATGTGCGCCGACCTCGGCCTCGGCATCGACCTGTTCCAGCCCTTCCGCGACTTCGAAGGCATGCCCGACGACGCATTTCGCAAGAGCCTCGATCGCGCCGAACGCAAGTTCGACCTGATGGAGGCGCTCGGCGCGCCGCTCATGCTGGTGTGCTCGAACACCTCGCCACTGGCGCTCGACGACGCCGCGCGCTCGGCGGCGCAATTGCACGCCCTGGCCGAGCGCGCGGCCAGGCGCAACCTCCGGATCGGCTACGAGGCGCTCGCCTGGGGCCGCTTCGTACGCCTCTACGGCCAGGCGTGGAAGATCGTCGATGAGGCCGACCATCCGCACCTCGGCCTCATCCTCGACAGCTTCCACACGCTGTCGCTGCAGGACGATCCGGCCGGCATCGCCGCGATTCCCGGCGAGCGCATCTTCTTCCTGCAAATGGCCGACGCGCCGCTGCTGGCGATGGACGTGCTGCAGTGGGCGCGGCATCACCGCAACTTCCCCGGTCAGGGTCAGTTCGACCTCGAGAACTTCTTCGTGCAGGTCCTGCTCGCGGGCTACGCCGGCCCGCTCTCGCTCGAGATCTTCAACGACCAGTTCCGCGAGACGCCGAACCGGCGCACCGCCGTCGACGCGATGCGCTCGCTGCTGCTCCTCGAGAGCCAGGGGCGCGCGCAGCTGCAAGGTGTTCGCGATGCCGCTCCCGCCGGCGCGGCGCACGATGCCGCGTCTCGCACGCTTCAGCGGATCGAGCTGTTCGACCCGCCTCGGGTGCCCGTCCTCGATGGCTTCGCCTTTCTCGAGTTCGGCGTCGACGACGCTGCCGCGCAGGCGCTCGGCACCGTGCTCGAGCAGCTCGGCTTCACGAGCGCCGGCAGTCACCGCACCAAGGCCGTGACGCTGTATCGGCAAGGCGGCATCCAGCTTGTCGTCAACGCCGAGCCGGCGTCGCCGGCACGCACCCGCTTCGACGCGCAAGGGCCGTCGGTGTGCGCGATCGGCCTCGCCACCGAGGAACCGCTGCAGGCGGCGAACCGTGCCGCGGCTCTGCTCTCGGCGCGGCACGAAAGCCCGCGCGGCGCCCATGAGCTGCAGCTGCCGGCGATCATCGCGCCGGGCGGCACGATCGTTCACTTCGTGCCTTCGGCCGGCGGAGCGATGCTCGACGCCGATTTCTCCGCCGCGCCCGCAAGCACGGCCACGCCGGACGCCGGTCTCCTCGGCATCGATCACATCGCGCTCGGCCTGGCCCCCGACCAGTTCGACACCTGGATCCTGTTCGCCAAGGCCGTGCTCGGCCTGGAGCGCGGCGAAAGCCTGGAGCTCGCCGACCCGTTCGGCCTGATCCGATCGAGCGGTGTCGCCAACGCCGAGCGCAGCGTGCGCCTCGTGCTCAATGTCTCGCTCAGCCAGCGCACACGCACCGCGCGGCAGGTCAGCGCCACCGGCCGTTCCGGCGGCGGCGTGCAGCACATCGCCCTCGGCACACGCGACATCTTCGCGACCATGGAGCGCCTGCGCGGCAACGGCGTCCGCTTCGTGCCGATCTCGGCCAACTACTACGATGACCTGCTGGCCCGGCTCGACCTGGACGAGGCGACGGTGCGCCGGATGCAGTCGCTCGACATCCTCTACGACCGGTCGGCCACCGGCGAATTCCTGCATGCCTACGCCGAGCCCTTCGCCGACCGCTTCTTTTTCGAGATCGTGCAGCGCAAGACCTACGATGGCTACGGTGCCGTCAACGCCCCGGCGCGCATGGCATCACAGGAACAGAACGCGGAGTCGACAAGAAAATGAAAGTCCTGCTGCTCAACGGTCCCAACCTCAACCTGCTCGGCACGCGCGAGCCTGCCATCTACGGCGCGACGACGCTGGCCGACGTTGAAGCGATGTGCCGTACCGAGGGTGCCGCGCTCGGCCTCGACGTGGCCGCCTTCCAGAGCAACCACGAAGGCGCGCTGGTCGACCGCATCCATGCCGCGCGCGACGAAGGCGTGCGCTTCATCGTCATCAACCCCGGCGCGTTGACGCATACCAGCGTCGCCTTGCGGGACGCGCTCACCGGCGTCGCCATCCCGTTCATCGAGGTGCACATCAGCAACGTGCACAAGCGCGAGGCCTTCCGCCACCGTTCCTTTCTGTCCGACGTTGCCGAAGGCGTGATCGTCGGGCTGGGCACCATCGGCTACCACCTCGCCCTTCAGGCGGCCGCCGCAAAGCTGCAATCAGGAGACAAGCCATGAGCACGCCCTGCATCATTTCGGTCGCCATCACGGGCTCGCTGCCGCGCAAGAAAGACAACCCGGCGGTGCCGATCACCGTCGCCGAGCAGGTCGAGTCGACGCATGCCGCGTACGAAGCCGGTGCCGCGCTCGTCCACCTGCACGTGCGCAACGACGACGAGACGCCGACATCCTCGGCCGAGCGCTTCGCGCTGGTGCTGGACGGCATTCGCGCCCATTGCCCGGGCATGATCACGCAGGTCTCCACCGGCGGCCGCTCCGGCGCCGGGCGCGAGCGCGGCGGCATG
>JBDTNU010000563.1:0-2776 GCA_039933535.1 Caldimonas sp.
AGGTGCCGCCGAGGATGAAGAACGGGATCGCGAGCAGCGTGAACTGCTCCGAGGTGTCGTAGAGCTTGAGCGAGAGCGATGCGAGCGAATCCTGGGCGAAGAAAAGGATGGTCAGCAGCGACGAGAGGCCGAGCGCGACAGCCACCGGCATGCCCAGCACCATGAACACGAACAGCATCAGGAACAGGAAGCCGGTCGTCATTCGCGGATTTCCCCCAGCGCCGCCGGCTCGCGCAGCTTGAGCGCCTCGGCGGCCTCGTCGTGGAGCAGGCTCTTGGTCTTGCCGCGGGCAAGCGCAACGAAGGCCTGGAGGAAGCGGAAAGCAAGGAGGGCGAAGCCGATCGGCAGGACGATGCGCGGCACCCACTGCGGCACCGGCAAGTCCTGCATCTCGATGCCGACGTCGTACATCTTCTTCACGTACAGCGATCCGCCGACCGTGACGATGACCGCATAGACGACGCAGAGCAGCGCCGCGACCATGCCGACCGCCCGCGCCGCGCGTTCGCCGAGATTGCGCACGACGGCGTCGATGCCGATGTGGGCGCCGACTCGCACGCCGTACGACATGCCGATGAAGATCAGCCAGGCGAACAGCACCCCGTTGAGCTCGAGCGCCCAGACGAAGCTGTAGTTGAAGACGTAGCGCGCCACGACCTGCATGAAGGCCACGAGCGTCATGGCCGCCATCAGGGTGGCGACCAGCCCTTCTTCGAGGTGTTCCAGCCAGCGCATGGAGAGGCGAAGGCCCGGCGAGCAGGCCCTGTTCCGCGGCTACTTGTTGGACTTGAGGGCGGCGTCGATCAGATCGCGGCCGATCTCGCCCTCGAACTTCTTCCAGACCGGTTCCATCGCCTTGCGCCAGGCGGCGGTGTCTTCCTTCGTCAGCTTCTGGATCTTCGCCTTGCCGGCGTCGGCGATCTTCTTCTTGTCACCCTCGTTGATGTCGTTGGCGAGCTTGTTGCCATATGCGGTGGCTTCGGCCATTGCCTCCGAGAGCCCCTTCTTGACGTCCGCCGGCAGGCCGTCCCACCACTTGTCGTTGGTGACGACCATGTAGTCGATGACGCCGTGATTGGTTTCCGCGATCGTCTTCTGCACCTCGAAGAACTTCTGCGAATAGATGTTCGACCAGGTGTTCTCCTGGCCGTCGACGACGCCGGTCTGCAATGCCTGGTAGACCTCGCTGAAGGCCATCTTCTGCGGGTTGGCGCCGAGCGCCCTGAACTGCGCCTCCAGCACGTCGGAGGCCTGGATTCGGAACTTCAGGCCCTTGACGTCTTCGGGGCGCTTCAGCTGGTCCTTGTTGGTCGAGAGCTGCTTCATGCCGTTGTGCCAGTAGGCCAGGCCGAGCAGGCCGCGGCCCTTCATCGACTCGAGCAGGCCCTTGCCGGCCGCGCTCGACTGGAAGTGATCAACAGCCGCGATGTCGTCGAACAGGAAGGGCAGGTCGAAGACCTGGATCTTCTTGGTGTAGCGATCGAACTTGGAAAGCGACGGCGCGATGAACTGGACGTCGCCGAGCAGCAGCGCCTCCAGCTCCTTGGCGTCGCCGAACAGCTGCGAGCTGGGGAACACCTGGACCTGGACCTTGCCCGGCAGCTTCTTCTCGGCCAACTCCTTGAACTTCAGGGCGGCCTGTCCCTTGGGCGTGTTCTCGGCCACGACGTGGCTGAACTTGATGACGATCTGGGCCTGGGCGGCGCCGGCCGAAACGGCGAGCGTGATCGCCGCGAACGCGGCGGCAATGAGCGATTTCATGCGACGGGTCTCCGATGCGGTTGGCGGACCGACGGCGCCGGGGACCCGGCCAAGTTCCGTCGAAGCGCTGAAAAGGGGCGACCTTAGCGGAACGACTCGGGGGTCGACAATTCACATCAACCCGGGTCTGCCAGCGGTCGGCTCGCACCCTGCAAGCGGTCGGGCTCGTTTATCGGGGACGACGGCTCGATGGCGCAGTGTGCTGCGGCCGCGCAATCGGCCGCACGGTCTCGTAGGCGCGCGCCGCGCGCAACACCAGCGCGTCGCCGAACATCGGGCCGACGATCTGCAGGCCGATCGGAAGACCCTCCTTCGTCAGGCCACAGGGAATCGTGCAGGCGGGCTGCTGCGTGAGATTGAAGGGATAGCTGAACGGCGTCCAGCCGAGCATCGCGGCCGGGTCCATGGGCGAATGCCCGGCCGGTCGCGCGTCGAATGCAGGCACCGAAACCGAAGGCGTGACGAGCAGGTCGAAGCGCTGCATGAACTGGCGCATGTGCGAACCGAGCTCGCCACGCCGCAGGTGGAGGCGCTGGATGTCGAGCGCGCCGAACTTCGATCCGAGCTCGGCTTCGGCCAGGAAGTCCGGGTCGACGACCTTCTGCTGCTCGGCAGTGAGCCCGTTCCAGATCGCCCATGCGCCAGAGAACCAGAGGCCGGTCGTGATCTCGAGTGGGTCTGCGATGCCCGGGTCGACGGCCTCGACGTGGGCGCCCAGCGCTTCGAGGTCGCGCACCGCGCCGGCAACGGCGGCCGCGACTTCGGGATGGACGTCCTTCGCGTAGCCGAGCGTCGGCGAGAAGGCGATGCGCAGGCCGCGGATGCCGTCGTCGAGGCCTTGCGTGTAGTCGCTGTCGTCGGGCGGCAGCGAGGTCCAGTCGCGCGCGTCGGGGCGCTTCAACACATTCATCATCAGCGCCGCATCGGCCACGCTCATCGTGTGCGGGCCGAGGTGTGCGACCGTTCCCATCGGCGAGAGCGGATACGCGGGCACGCGGCCGAAGCTCGGCTTCAG
>JBDTNU010000564.1:0-2776 GCA_039933535.1 Caldimonas sp.
GCACGCTGCTGGCCGATCGCGGCGTCGAGCGCGGCGCGGTTGCGGCCGAACAGGTCGAGCTCCCATGAGCCGTTGAGCTGCAGGTTCGCCGTGTTCAGGATCGCACCGCCGAGCGGCGGCGGATAGATGCTGGTGGCGCTGAAGCGCTGGCGCGTGGCATCGAACGCGCCGTTCAACTGCGGGCCTTCGGCGGCGTGCACGGTGGCCGCGCTCGCCGCGGCGCGGGCGACCCGCGCCTGAGCCACGCGCAGGCTCGGCGAGCCGATGACGGCCTGGTCGATCAGCGAGGTAAGCGCGCTGTCGCCGAAGCCTTGCCACCAGTCGGCGGCAAGCACGTCCTTCGCCGGTGTCGCCGAGACACCGACCTTGGCGGGATCGACGAAAGTCGCGCTCGAAGCGATGCCGGCGGGATTGGCGCAGCCCGCCAGCGCGATGACGATGGTCGAAGTCAGGGCGATGACGATGGTCGTCAGCGTGCGCGCAACGGCCTTGACGCGAGCGGCGGAATCGGAATTGCAGCGGCTCATTTCACTGACCTCCCGACCGGCGCCTCGGCGTTGTCGAGCATGCGTTGCAGAAAACTCTTCAATTGCGTCCATTCGGCTTTCGAGAACCCCGCAAGGTGCTCGTTCAATACCTGTGAAAGCTCCGCGGGAACCAGCTTCGCCGCCTTCTCGCCCTCGGGCGTCAGCACGATGTTGACGACACGTCGGTCGTCGGTGGAGCGCTCGCGCCGGCAAAAGCCCTTGCTTTCCAGCCGGTCGAGCAGGCGCGTCATGGCCCCGGGGTCGGTCTGCAGCTCGCGCGCCAGCTCGGCCACCGTCGAAGCGCCCAAACGCAGCAACACGAACAGCGGACCCCACTGCGCGTGCGTGATGCCTTGCGGCTCGAGACGCCGGTCGGCGGCCTGCGCGATCGCCATCAGGACGCGCTTCATCAGGTAGCCGACGCTTTCTTCCGCGCAATAGTCTTCGGCGCGATAGAAGCTGGCGGCGGCAGGAACTCGGGACATGTCGAGAATATACGTGCTTAGGCAATGAATGTCAAGGCTTTCATTGCGCATGCTTTGATTGCATGGGCTTTCTTTCCGAGAAGTCTTTCCGGAAGGCCTCGCCTAAACTTTGCCAATGCCCGCGCCGCCGTCGTCGTCTCCACCGCCACCAGGGCGCGACGTTCGTTCACTGGCCGGCCTGCTGCCCTTTCTGCGTCCGTATCGCGGACGGATCGTTCTCGCCGCAGCGTTCCTGGTACTGGCGGCGGCGAGCACGCTTGTCTTCCCGGTCGCCCTGCGCTCGCTGATCGACCAGGGGTTGGTTGCCACCGATCCGGGCTCGCGCGTGATGGCGCTGCGGGAGCATTTCTTCGCCCTGTTCGGCGTCGGTGTCGCGCTCGGCGTCTTTTCGGCGGCGCGCTTCTACATGGTGAGCTGGCTGGGCGAGCGCGTCACCGCCGATCTGCGCAATGCGGTGTATGCCCACGTCGTGCGACAAAGCCCGGAGTTCTTCGAGACCACGCAGACCGGCGAGGTGCTGTCGCGCCTGACCACCGACACCACGCTGGTCCAGACCGTGGTCGGCTCCAGCCTCTCGATGGGCTTGCGCAACACGGTGATGGGCATCGGTGCGATGGCGATGCTGATCGTCACCAACCCCGTCGTGATGACCCAGGTGCTGGCGATCCTGATCCTGGTCGTTTTGCCTTCGCTCTATTTCGGGCGGCGTGTGCAGCGGCTGTCGCGTGCCAGCCAGGACCGCGTCGCCGACTCGAGCGCGATCGCCGCCGAGGTGCTCAACGCCGTTCCGGTGGTCCAGAGCTACCTGCAGGAAAAGCGCGAAGCCGAGCGCTTCAGCGCCTCGACCGAGCGCGCCTTCGCCACCGCCATCCGCAGGACCACGCTGCGCTCGCTGCTGGTGGCCTTCATCATCAGCGCCACCTTCGGCGCCCTGCTCTGGGGCCTGTACCAGGGCACGCAGGCGGTCATCCACGGCGACATCACGGCCGGCCATCTCGGCGAGACGGTCGTCTACGTGATCATCCTGGTGAGCAGCGTCGCCGTGCTCTCCGAGGTCTATGGCGATCTGCTGCGCGCCGCGGGCGCGACCGAACGGCTGATGGAGCTCCTGCAGCTGCGCTCGCCGGTCGTCTCGCCGGCCGCGCCGGAGGCGATGCCGGCGTCGACGGGCGGTGCCTCGGTGCGGCTCGAGCACGTGACCTTCCGCTATCCGTCGCGGCCGCAGCATCCGACGCTGGTCGACTTCAGCTTCGCGGTCGAGCCGGGCGAAACCGTCGCGCTGGTCGGACCGAGCGGCGCCGGCAAGAGCACGGTATTCCAGCTCATCCAGCGCTTCTACGACGTCGAGTCGGGGGCCGTGCGGGTCGACGGCGCGCGGGTCGAGACGGTCGCGCTCGACGCCTTGCGCGGCCGGATCGGCATCGTCCCGCAGGACAGCGTGATCTTCTCGGCCGACGCGATGGAAAACATCCGCTACGGCCGGCCTTCGGCGAGCGATGCGGAGGTCGTCGCGGCCGCCACGGCCGCCTATGCGCACGACTTCATCAGTGCCTTGCCCGAGGGCTACAAGACTTTTCTCGGCGAGCGCGGCGTGCGCCTCTCGGGCGGGCAGCGGCAACGCATCTCGATCGCCCGGGCCATGCTCAAGAACCCGCCGCTGCTGCTGCTCGACGAAGCCACCAGCGCACTCGACGCCGAGGGCGAGCGCATGGTCCAGGCCGCGCTCGAATCGGCGATGCGCCATCGCACGACGCTCGTCATCGC
>JBDTNU010000565.1:0-2770 GCA_039933535.1 Caldimonas sp.
TCGGCCTCGGCCAGCAGCCGCCTTTGCCGAGCTGGGGCAGCATGCTCAACACGGCGAAGAACTACGTCGACAACGCACCCTGGATGGCGATCTGGCCGGGGCTGTCGATCTTCCTGCTCGTGCTCTCGTTCAACCTGCTCGGGGACGGGCTGCGCGACGCGCTCGATCCGCGCCAGCGCTGAAGACGCCGCCAGGCTTGCGCTTCGTCAAGCTCGCGTGCGAAGCACCGCGATAGCCTGAGTGCCTTCATCACGACAAGGACAAAGTCATGGGACGCTTGAACGTCGGCAATCTGGATCGCGCATTGCGCATCGTGGCCGGGCTGGCACTGATCGGCCTCGCGGCCACGGGAACGATCGGCCTCTGGGGCTACGTCGGCATCGTGCCGCTGCTCACCGGCCTCGCCGCACGCTGCCCTCTGTATTCGGCGCTTGGCGTCGCCACGACCTCGCGCTGAGGCCCTGCGCGGCTCCGGCGCGCGTCGCCGGGGCTGAGGTCGATTCGTCGCTTGCGATCAGGCCGCCGCGGCGCAGCTTTGCAGGGCCGCAGGAATCGCCGCAGCGTCCGATCCGTGGACGAGCAGCACCGGAACCCGCGCCATTCGCACCACCTGCTCGGCATCGCTGCCCAGCAGCAGGCGGCTCATTCCACGGCGGCCGTGGCTGCCGATGACGATGAGATCGGCCGCCCATTCCTTCGCCTGGTCGATGACCAGATCGCAGACACGGGAGCCGAAGGTATCGCAGAGAAAGGTCGAGACGTCGATGCCGGCGGCCTGCGCGCGTGCCTTCGAATCGCCGAGGATCTTCTCGCCGGCCTCGCGCAGAAGGCCGACCAGGTCGCCGGTCTGGACCTCGAAGCCGGTGGCGAAAGTCAGCTGATCGACAACATGGACCAGGCGAAGACTGGCACCCGTGAGCTTCGCGAGCTTGATGGCTTCGTCCAGCCCCTGCGTCGAGGTCGGGCTGCCGTCGACGGGGACGAGGATTCTCTGATACATGCAAATCTCCAGACGTTGCGTGGCAGGACCGGCGCAAGTCCAGTGTGGAGTCGGGTCCGACGGCGCGCCTTGATCCAGGTCAAGCGATCCCGCCCTCCTCTCGGGAACGATGTGCCTCGTCGACGACTCGACTTTCTGCCGCCACTCGCGAGCCGCCCATTCCCCGGAGAAACCGCCATGAAAACGATGAAAGCCGCCGTCGTCCACGCCTTTGGCCAACCCTTGCGGATCGAGGACGTTCCGGTGCCCGAGATCAGCGCCGGCCAGGTCCTGGTGAAGGTGGTCGCCTCGGGTGTCTGCCACACCGATCT
Organism: Caldimonas sp.; assembly: GCA_039933535.1. GTDB lineage: Bacteria > Pseudomonadota > Gammaproteobacteria > Burkholderiales > Burkholderiaceae_C > Schlegelella_A. Next base: position 1,312 of record JBDTNU010000565.1, read on the forward strand.
GCACGCCGCCGATGGCGACTGGCCCGTAAGACCGACGCTGCCGTTCATCCCGGGTCATGAAGGCGTCGGCTTCGTGGCCGGCGTCGGCGCGGGCGTCAAGGGCGTCAAGGAGGGCGACCGGGTCGGCGTGCCCTGGCTGCATACGGCCTGCGGTCAGTGCGAGCACTGCTTCACCGGCTGGGAGACGCTCTGCGACGAGCAGCAGATGACCGGATACACCGTCAACGGCGGCTATGCCGAGTACGTGCTGGCCGACCCGGGCTACGTCGGCCACCTGCCGGCCAACGTCGGTTTCGCCGAGATCGCACCCGTGTTGTGTGCCGGCGTGACGGTCTACAAGGGCCTGAAGATGCTCGACTGCAAGCCGGGCGACTGGGTCGCGATCTCCGGCATCGGCGGCCTCGGCCACTACGCGGTGCAGTACGCCAGGGCGATGGGCTTTCACGTCATCGCGGTCGACATCGACGACGCCAAGCTCGCTCTGGCCACGCGACTCGGCGCCGACATGGTGATCAACGCGCGCACGCAAGACCCGGCCGCCGAGGTGCAGCGGGCGCTGCGCGGCGCGCACGGCGTACTCGTGACCGCAGTGTCGCGCAGCGCCTTCTCGCAAGCGCTCGGCATGCTGCACAAGCGCGGCACGATGTCGCTCGTGGGCCTGCCGCCAGGCGACTTCGCCCTTCCGATCTTCGACGTCGTGCTCAACGCCAAGACAGTGCGCGGCTCGATCGTCGGCACGCGCAAGGACCTGCAGGAAGCGCTGGCCTTCGCCGGCGAGGGCAAGGTGCATACGGTCTGTTCCGAAGACCGCCTCGACAACATCAACGCGATCCTCGCGCGGATGAAGCACGGCGACATCGAAGGCCGCGTCGTGATGCGCATTGCCGCCGGCGAGTGAGTGCATGGAAGGCTGGATGGACATCGCCCGCTGGCTCGGCATCGTCGCCGGGGCGCTGCTCGTGCTCGGACTGCTGGTCGTGGCCGCGCTGAGCTGGTTCCTGAACCATCCCGAGTGAGCAAGCCGGGCCGGACGAGGCCGGACGAGGCCGAAGTCAAAGCTGATACGCTTTGACGGTCGCAGCGCTGCCCAGATCCGGGCGTGCGGTCGGCCCTGCAAAACACGAGTGACTCCCGCCCTTCACATCGCCGTCGTCGACGACGAGATCGACATCACCGGGTTGCTCGCGACCTATCTGCAAGGTCACGGCTATCGCGTCTCGCAGTTGCATCGAGGCCGCGAGCTGCTACAGATGATGGCGGTCGATCCGCCGGCGCTGGTCCTGCTCGACCTCGGCCTGCCCGGCGAAGACGGCTTTGCGATCGCGCGCCAATTGCGCGAGCACTGGCATTGCGGCCTCGTCATCGTCACCGGCCGCGGCGATGCGGTCGACAAGGTGGTCGGCCTGGAGGTCGGCGCCGACGACTACGTGACCAAGCCCTTCGACCTGCGCGAGCTGCT
>JBDTNU010000566.1:0-2767 GCA_039933535.1 Caldimonas sp.
TCTCCCTGGCCGAGGACGACCCATTTCTGCGAAGTGAGGCCTTCGAGCCCGACCGGACCGCGTGCGTGCAGCTTGTCGGTCGAGATGCCGATCTCGGCGCCCAGGCCGTACTCGAAGCCGTCGGCGAAGCGGGTCGAGGCGTTGACCATGACACTGGCCGAATCGACTTCGCGCAGGAAGCGCATCGCGCTGGCGTGCGAGTCGGTGACGATGGCGTCGGTGTGATGCGAGCCGTAGCGTTCGATGTGGCGGATCGCTTCGTCGAGCGAGGCGACGACCTTGATGCTGATGATCGCGGCGAGGTATTCCTCGCTCCAGTCGGCCTCGGTCGCAGCGGCCAGGCGGGCACCGCTCACGCCCTGCAGCAGCGCCAGCGCGGCCCGGTCGCCGCGCATCTCGATGCCCTTGTTCGCGAACACCGCGCCGATTGCAGGCAGGAACTTCGCTGCGACGTCTTCGTGCACGAGCAGCGACTCGGCGGCATTGCACGGGCTCAGCTTCTGCGTCTTCGCGTTGTCGACGATGGCGAGCGCCATGGCGAGGTCGGCGGCGGCGTCGACGTAGACGTGGCAATTGCCGTCGAGGTGCTTGAGGACCGGCACTTTCGCCTCGCGGGCAATGCGCTCGATCAGGCCCTTGCCGCCGCGCGGAATGATCAGGTCGACGGCATCGGGAGAAGCGATCAGAAAGCCGACGGCGGCGCGGTCCGTCGTCTCGACCAGTTGCACCGCATCGGGCGGCAAGCCGGCTTCGTCGAGCGACTCGCGCACCAGCGCGGCGAGCGCGAGATTCGATTGCAGCGCTTCGGAGCCGCCGCGCAGGATGCAGGCGTTGCCGCTCTTGATCGCCAGCGCCGCGGCCTCGATCGTCACGTTCGGCCGGCTCTCGTAGATCATGGCGAACACGCCGATCGGCACGCGCATGCGACCGACCCGGATGCCGCTCGGCTGCTGGCGCAGGCCGGTGATCTCGCCGATCGGATCGGGCATGGCGGCGATCTGCTCGCAGCCCTGCGCGACGGTCTCGATCGCCGCCGCGTCGAGCTTCAGTCGATCGACCAAGGGCGCCTCTAGACCCGCGGCCAGCGCGGCGTCGACGTCGCGCCGGTTGGCCTGGCCGAGCGAAGCGACGCCAGTACGCAGGCGCCGCGCAAGCGCGACGAGCGCGGCGTTGCGGGCTGCCACCGGCGACGCGGCGAGCCCTACGCTCGCGGCACGCGCCGCCGCGCCCATGTGGGCGATCGCGGCTTGCAGGTCGGCGGCAGTCATCGTCGAATTGTCGCAAACCGGCCTGCCCGGAGCAGCGCCGGACGTGGGCAGCTTCGCACGTCAGCCGATCTCGTCGAGGCGGATGCAGGCCGCGGTGTGCGATTCGCCGACCGCCGCGAGCGGCGGCACGATCTCGCTGCAAGCCGCCACCGCGTGGGGGCAGCGGGTGCGAAAGACGCAGCCGGAAGGCGGCGCCAGCGGCGACGGCAGCTCACCCGACAAGGCGGTGCGCGCCGCGCTTGCCAGCGCCACTTCGCCACGCAGCGCGCCTACCTTCGGCGTGCTCGCGAGCAGGGCCCGCGTGTAGGGATGGCGTGGCGCGGCGAACAGCGCCGCCTTCGGCGCCCGCTCCATGACGCGACCGAGGTACATCACGAGCACGTCGTCGGCGATCAGTTCGACGACGGCGAGGTTGTGCGAGATGAAGACGTAGGCGACGCCGGTCTCTTCCTGCAAGTCCATCAGCAGGTTGAGGACCTGCGCCTGGATCGAGACATCGAGGGCCGAGACCGGCTCGTCGGCAACGACGACCTTGGGCTCGAGCATCAGCGCACGGGCGATCGCGACCCGTTGCCTTTGGCCGCCCGAGAACATGTGCGGATAGCGCGCATAGTGCTCGGGGCGCAGGCCGACGCGGGCCAGCATGGCGCGGGCACGCGCTTCACGCTCGGCAGGTGCAAGAACGGTGTTGATCGCAAGCGGCTCTTCGAGCGCCTGGCCGATCTTCTTGCGCGGGTTGAGGCTCGCGAACGGGTTCTGGAACACCATCTGCACGGTACGGCGCAACGTCTTGAGACCCGCTGCGTCGGCGCGGGCGACATCGTTGCCGGCGAGGCGCAGTAATCCGGCGGTCGGCGTTTCGAGCATGGTGATCTGGCGCGCGAGCGTGCTCTTGCCGCAACCCGATTCGCCGACGACGGCCAGGGTCCGGCCGGCGGCGAGCGAGAACGAAACGGCTTCGAGAGCGCGAACCGTGGCGTGCGGCTTGAGGAAGCCGGTCGAGACGGCGTAGTGTTTCGTGAGTGCTTCGGCTTCGAGCACCGCTGCGACGGCGGCGCTCATGGCGAGGTGACCGCGTCCGCGTGCATCGGCAGCGGAAAGAAGCAGCGCGCGCGACTTGCGCCGAGCTCGTACAGGTCGGGCTGTTCGAGCCGGCAACGCTCCTGCACGTACGGGCAGCGCGGCGCGAGCAGGCAGCCGGCGGGCCGGTCGAAGGCGCCCGGCACGACGCCGGCCAGCGACTTCAGGCGGCGCTGCCCGACGTTGCGCTCGGGCAGCGCGGCCAGCAGCGCCTCGGTGTACGGATGTCGCGGCGCCTCGAAGATCCGAGGCACGGCCGCGGTTTCGACGACCTGTCCGGCGTACATCACGATCACGCGCTCGGCCACCTCGGCGACGACGCCGAGGTCGTGGGTGATGAGGACCAACGCCATGCCGCGCTCGCGCTGCAACTTGAGCAGCAAGGCCAGCATCTGCGCCTGGATCGTCACGTCGAGGGC
>JBDTNU010000567.1:0-2756 GCA_039933535.1 Caldimonas sp.
GCATCCTCAAGGACCAGCTTGCGGCACTCGCGCGCGCGGCAGAGCGGCGGTCCGGTGCGGACCCGACGCTCGGCCCGGCCGCGATCGATCTCTCGCTGCTCACCGACGGCCTCGAGGCCGAGCGCGAGCAGGGCATCACGATCGACGTGGCCTACCGCTACTTCGCGACCGCGCGGCGCAAGTTCATCATCGCCGACACGCCCGGCCACGAGCAGTACACGCGCAACATGGTGACGGCGGCGACGACCGCCGATGCAGCGGTGATCCTGATCGACGCGACCCGCGTCAGCAACGGCAAGCTGCTCGCGCAGACGCGCCGCCACGCCGCGCTCGTCCACCTGCTCGGCATCCGGCAGGTCGCGGTTGCCGTGAACAAGATGGACCGGCTCGGCTTCGACCGCGACGTCTTCGAGGCGATCGTCGCTGCCTACCGCGAGCTCGCGGCTCGGCTCGGCGCCGGCGCCTTCACAGCGATCCCGGTGTCGGCGCTCGACGGCGACAACATCGTGACTTCGAGCGCGCGGCTGCCCTGGTACGCCGGCCCGAGCTTGCTCTCGTGGCTGGAGAGCGTGCCTTCGGAGATCGAAGCGATGCGCGACGCAGACGCACCGTTTCGTTTCCCGGTGCAGCTCGCGCTGCGTGGCTTCGACGTCGCCGATGGCGGCGCCCGCGGCTATGCCGGCCGCGTCGCCAGCGGCTCGGTGCGGGTCGGCGCCGAAGTCCGGGTCCAGCCCGGCGGCGCGACCGCGCACATCGCCTCGATCGAGACCCACGACGGTCGGCTCGGCGAGGCGTTCACAGGGCAATCGGTGTCGCTTCGGCTCGATCGCGAGCTCGACGTGTCGCGCGGCGACCTGATCGTCGCGGCGGCGTCGCCGGCGAGGCTGACGAGCCGCTTCGAAGCCGACCTCGCCTGGCTCGACGACGAGCCGGCGCGGCCCGGCGCCAGGCTCTGGCTGCGCCACGGCGCGCGCAACGTGCCGGCTCGCGTCAAGCGCGTCGATCGCCTGCTCGACCTGCAACGGGTCGAGTGGCGCGACGCAGCACCGGCCGATGCAGCGCTGGCCAGGAACGACATCGCCCGGGTCGAGATCGAGACCCAGCAGCCGCTCGCCATCGACGCCTACGACGCGGTTCGAGCCGGCGGCGCCTTCGTCCTCGTCGACACGGCAAGCCATCGCACGGTGGCCGCCGGCATGATCCGCGACTGATTCGTCTGCCCCTGTTCCGGCAGGGCGGTCAGATCGGCTTGTGCACCAGGCGCAGCTTCGAGATCGCGACGTAGTGCATGAGCTGGTTGTCGAACGAAGGCGCGGTCGAGCGCTCGAACATCACCGGGTAGCTCGCCGGGGTCCAGCCGGTGTCCCATGCGTACCAGCCGCCGACGATCTCGTCCTTGTTGACCAGCGAGTACGAGCTCGACCACATGCTGAGCGGCGTCGGAGGCAGGCCGCCCGCCCGGTTGGCGTTGACGATGCCGAGCGGCGGACCGGCATCGACAAGCACGTCGATCAGCTCGACCGGTTGGCCCGTGTCGAACTGCATCTTGAACGTGCCGGCCTGCTCGACGGGCTTGCCGAGCGACCAGACCTCCGGAGACTGGATCGGCGTGAACCTGGGCACGCCCATCCGGACCTTCGCGGTGCCCGGCTGCGTCAGCTGCACCAGGTAGTACGAGCAGCCGACGCTGGCACAGTTCATCCTGGTCGCGGTCTCGGTGTGCGAGATCTCGGCTTCGCCTTCGAGCCCGTCGTTGACCAGGTCCGAAGGCAGGTGCAGCGGCACCTTCGTCGTCACCGAGAGGCGGCCGAAGCCGAACGGGTTGGGCACGCCCTTGCCGTCGTAGGTTAGCGTGCTGTCGAACTGAAGCTCGTAGCGGCCGCACTTGTCGATCGCTGTCGTCTCGGCGCTGTCCTGGCCGGCGTCGCTCGCGCCGAGCAGCTCGAACTGCCGCGCCAGGCCGAGGTGCGCGACCAGCAGCTCCTCGACGTTGCCGCTGACCCGGCAGCGCTGGTTGGCTTCCTCGAAGCAGACCTTGCGCGCGGTCTTCATGGTCGCGCTCGGATCGGTGGTCTCGGGAAAGCCGAGCAAGCTGCGCTGGCGGCCGATCGCGATCTCGTAGCGCAGGGTCGTCAGCGCGTTGGCGCAGCTTCGTGCCGTGGCGGCGCGCAAGGGCGCGAGCACTTCGGCCTCGAACTGGTTCATGTAGCCCTCGATCAACGCCATCATCTGCGCGTTGTCGATCCGGCCGGCATTGGCCTCGGCGATCGCGTAGGCCATCGCGGTCTGCAGGCGTGCCTCGGCGTCCTTCGGCACGACGTCGAGAAACGCGGCGGTGACGGCCTGCTCGCGTGCCAGCATCGCCATGCCGTAGCCGGAGAAGTGAAGCACCTTGAGCCGGGCCATGCCGCCGAGCTCGCTGCGCACCAGGTGCATGTCGTCGCCGGCACCGTCGTAGCCGAAGAACGCCTGTTGCCCGAGCGGCACCGGCGAGGCGGTCTCGATGGTGAGCGTCGCCGGCTGCATGAACTGCAGCCCGCTCGGCTCGAACTGCACTGCGTGCACCGCATCGATGCCGGCCGGCGCGCCGGTCAGCGAGAGCACCGCCTGCATCCTGATCCGCGTCGGCGACTTGAGCGCGTCGCCCGGAATGACGAGCGTGTAGCGGCTGCCGTTGGCACCCGTGACGCTGAGTGTTCCACCGGTGATCGGCACATCGAGCTCCTGCACCGCGCCCGCGTCGAGCACCGGCGTGA
>JBDTNU010000568.1:0-2754 GCA_039933535.1 Caldimonas sp.
AGCACGCCCGGGATCACGCCGACCAGCGCGAAGATCGCCGCCAGCTTGAGCAGCAGCCGGCTGCCGAAGCGACCGCGCGAGACGCGCCAGAGCAGTCGCACGCCGGCGATGACAATGACGGTGACGAGCAGGCTCGCGAGCGCGACATTGACCCAGAACAGCCAGACATAGTGGCGCTCGTACAGGGCCGGGTTGTTGGTCGCGATCGAGAGCAGGAAGGCGAGCACGAGTCCCGCGCCGAGCGCGACGACGGTCGAGAGGATCCAGGCCCAACGGCTCGGGCGGGTCATGGCTTCAGTTGATGCGCAGCGTGCGTTTGACGGAAAGCTGCCAGTCCGGTTCGCCGCTGATGCCGATCTGCATCGGCCGCGGCAGCTGCGTCGTGTCGAGCCGGAACTGGAACTCGAGGTAGTGGCGGCTGCCCTCCTCGAGCTGGCCCGGCTCGGCGATCTTCCAGCGTGCGACACGGCTGAACGAGGCGATCGCCTCGACGCGCGTCGCGTAGTTCTGGCTCAAGCCGCCGATCGTCGTCACCCGGTAGGTCGAGGTGAGCGGCTGGTAGACGATCCGCCACGTGCGCACGGCGTGGGCGACGCGGCGGTCGCGCCAGTACCAGCGGTCGCGAAAGATCTCGGCCTCGGCGACGAAGAACAGCGGCACCGATTTGACGAGCGCATCGTCGACGCTGCGGCCGAGCTCGAACTCGACGGCGTAGCTGAGATTGACGCCGTCCTCGTCGCGACCGACGTCGAAGACGGTGAGCTCTGGCGTCGAAGCGAGCGCCGGCTGCGCCTTGCCGAGCAGGACCGTCGCCGCGCCCCAGCCGGGCAATGCTCGCAACGCCGCGACACCGAGCGCGCGCAGCAGGCTGCGGCGGCGCAACGAGCCGGGCGGCGTCGGCAAGGTCATGGGTTCGTGGTGTCTCGGTGTTTCTCGATGAGCGTCAGGAAAAAGCCGTCGGCCGACGCTGAAGACGCGGGCGCCGGCCGCGCGTCCCAATTGTCGGGCAGCGGCAGCAGGTGCCCCGGCGAAGGGGGCGACGCGGGGATGAAGCCGTCGCCGTGCCGTTGCAAAAAAGCGTCGATCCGGGCCTGCCCTTCGGCCTTGAACAGCGAACAGGTGCAGTACAGGAGCCGGCCGCCGGGCGCGAGCAGCGGCCAGAGTGCTTCGAGAAGGCGGGCCTGCGTCTCGGCCAGGACGGCGACGTCACCGGCGCGACGGAGCCAGCGCACGTCGGGATGGCGACGAACGATGCCCGAGGCGCTGCAGGGTGCGTCGAGCAGGATCGCGTCGAAGGGTCGGCCGTCCCACCAGGTCGAAGGGTCGGCGGCGTCGGCGGCAAGGGTGGTCGCGCGCAGGCCGAGCCGAGCCAGGGTTTCGTCGACGCGGACCAGGCGGGCGGCGTCGCGATCGATGGCGAGCAGATCGAGGTCGGCGAGTTCGAGCAGATGCGCGGTCTTTCCGCCGGGCGCGGCGCAGGCGTCGAGCACGCGCGCATCTGGCGGCAGCGCCCTGGCGAGCAGCAGCTCCGCAGCGCGCTGGGCGGCAGCGTCCTGGACCGAGACATCCCCTTCGGCAAAGCCCGGCAGGCGCGTGACCGGCACCGGCCGCAGAAGGTGGACGACGTGGCCGGGCCCCGCCTCGGCGGCCAGGCCGGCCTCGGCCAGCCGCGCCACATAGCCGGCCGCCGTGCCGCGCCGTGCGTTGACGCGCAAGGTCATCGGCGGGTGCGTGTTGTCGGCATCGGCGATCGATTGCCATTGGCCCGGCCAGTCCTGGCGCAGGCGCTCGAGCCACCAGGCCGGGTGGTTCCAGCGCGCGAGCGGGTCGCCGAGAACGGCGGCGACGAGGGCCTCTCGCTCGCGAATGAAGCGACGCAGCACCGCATTGACGAACGCGGCGCTGGCAGGCGCCCGCTTGCGAGCCGCAGACACTGCCTGGTCGACCAGCACGTGGTCGGCATAAGGCGGTTCGCCCGGCGGCCAGAGCAGGGCCAGTGCGCCGAGCAGCAAGGCATCGACATGGGCAGGCGGCGCTTTCGTCGCGAGCTTGCGCCGCACGACCTCGGCCGCGCCGAGCCAGCGCAAGGCGTGAAACGCGAGCGCCTGCGTGCCCGGCCGCGCGTCGTGAGGACAGCGCGCCAGCGCGGCGTTCAGCGATTCACCGCCGCGCACCGCCGCGATTGCGTCGGCGACGTGGCCGAGCAGACGGGCGAGCGGAAGCGAAGCGTTTGCGACAGAGGCAGGCATCGATGCAGTCTACGGGTCGGGCCGCGACGAAACGGGCACCAAGACCCCACCCATGAAGCTGCGGTACGCTCGCCTCCCCGCTTTCAGAGTGCGCGTCCGACATGGCCGGTGAGAAACCCACCCCGATCTTTCGCAGCGAAGGCGATCTGGCCCGCTTGCCGGCGTCCGACCGGATCCGCTACCGGCTGATCAGCGCCGATTGCCGCTATCACGCCAACGACAACATCGCCGACTACATCGAAGAAGGCGAGATCGACGAGTTGCGCGCAGAGGTCGAGGAGAAGATGCAGGGCGTGCTGCGCTCGCTGGTGATCGACACCGAGAGCGACCACAACACCGCCGAGACGGCGCGTCGTGTGGCGAAGATGTTCCTGACCGAGGTGTTCCGCGGCCGCTACGTGCCGATGCCTGCGGTCACCGAATTCCCGAACATCTCGCGCCTGAACGAGTTGATGATCGTCGGCCCGGTCAAGGTGCGCAGCGCCTGCTCGCACCACCTCTGCCC
>JBDTNU010000569.1:0-2738 GCA_039933535.1 Caldimonas sp.
AGCACCGCCGCAGCGAGCCACGCCGGTGCCGGCTCGTTGCGCAAGCGAGGCGCCAGGCGAACGACGCACAGCAGCAGGACGGCGAGCGCGGCGAGCCCGAGCGGATCGTCGGAGCCGTCGGCCAGGCGCGCCGCCGCCCAGCGCCAGTGCGGCCAGAGCGCCACCGCGAACGCGGCAAGCCAGAGCGAGGGCCGCAGCGGGCGGCGTGCGCTGCTGCCGCCGCCCACTGTGTGGCCGCTCGCGGCGCCTGCCGCGAACACCTCCGGGCGACGGTGCGGCGACATCTGCGCGGGAGGCGAGATCCGCACCGAAGCGCGGCCGACGACGGCGAAGCGGGAGTCCACGGTTCGTCCCTCAGCCGATGCGGCGGCGCAGGCTCGCGACCGCGACACCGACGATCGCGAGGGTGAGGGCCAACGCGAGCCAGCCTCCGGGCTCCGGCGTGCTCGGCACCTCGGCGCCGATCGCCAGGTTGCTCACGCCCGCCGGCATCGGCGAAGGCTGATTGACTGCCGGCGTCAGGGCCGGGTTCGAATTGCGCACGATGTGGTCGACGGCGATGAAGCTCGTGTACTGCGTGAGCAGGCTGTACTGCAGGCCGAGCGCGGTGATCGCCTCTTTCTGCGCCGCGCCGCCTTCGAGCGCTTCCTGGTCGCTGAGCATGGCGATGCGCTCGCGCGCCCAGAGGTAGCGAAGGGCCGACGAGCCACTGTCGTCGCGTCCCTCGGCGGTCGCTTCGCCACGATAGGCGCCTTCGGCGGAGCGGCCTTCGACAACGAGCTTCGCGCCCGGCTGCGGCGCGCCGCGGAACTTGCCGAAGACGATGACCGGCCGGCCGCCGAGCACGTCGGGCAATTGCACGGGCAAGGTGTCGTAGGCGTCGAGGCCTTCGAGGTGCGCCTTGACCTGGGTCAGCACCGGGCTCTCGATCATTCGCTGCAGACGTTCCGCCTGCGCCGCCGCTTCTTCCGGCTTGGTGACGATGAAGGCCTCGCCCTGGCCGGCGCGCGCGATGCCTTCCATCAGGTGGCGATTCACGCTGGTGCCGATGCCGAACGCGAACACATTGGCCTGGCCCAGGTTCTTGCGCACCAGGCGGAACACCTCGTCTTCGACCGTGACGTAGCCGTCGGTGACGATGATCACGCTGCGCGACACATCGGGCGCCTTCGGCAGCTCGGCGACGCGGCGCAACGCCGGCACGATCTCGGTGCTGCCGCTGCCGCCCATCTGCCGGATCGTCTGCAAGGCGCGGTCGATGTTGGCGCGCGTGGCCGGCACCGAGGCCGGTGCGAGCATCCGGTTCGAGCCGGAGAACAGCATCACGTTGAAGGTATCGCTCGGGCGCAGCGAGCCGATCAGCTTGTCGAGCAGCACCTTCGTCGTCTCGAGCGGATAGCCGTGCATCGAGCCCGAGATGTCGACCACGAAGATGTAGTCGCGCGGATTGATCTGCGCCGCGGCGATCGCCTTCGGCGGCTCGACCATCGCCAGGAAGAAGTTCTCGTTGTCGCCGCGAAACAGCATCAGGCCCGATTCGATGCGATCGCCGGCGAGCCGGTAGTTCAGGATGAAGTCGCGGTTGTTGTTCGCCGCTCCCGGCTTCATCGTCACGGTCGCATGGTTGCTGCCCGCGCCTTCGACGTCGATCTCGTGCGAGCTCGACGCCACTTCCTTCACCGCGACCGGCGTGTCGAGCGTGACCTTCATGGTGAAAGCGGTCTCGCTCGCCACACCGGCCTTGAGGAAGGGCGTCGCGATCCACTTCTCGCCCACCGCCGCGCCTTGCGGCGAGTTGTAGCGCGGGCCGACCACCGTCGGGAAGACGAAGCCGTAGAGCGCGTCGTGCGGGGTCAGCAGCTCGGTGTAGCGCAGCTCCACCGCGACGTCGTCGCCAGGCAGGATGTTGGCCACGTTCATCTCGAACACGTTGGGCCGGTGCTGCTCGAGCAGGGCCGTCGTCTTGCCTTCCTGCTTGGCGGTCTCGTACTCGATGCGCGCCTGCTGCTTCTCGCGGATCTTCGCCGTGAGCAGGCGATCGCCGAGGCGGACGTTCATCGCGTAGATCGCCGCCGAGGTCGAGCCCGGAAACACGTAGCGCGCCTCGATCGCGCGCTGGCCTTCGTTGCGATAGTGCTGCGTCACCGTCACGTCGGCGATCACGCCGGCGATGCGGACGTCGACCTGGGTCGACTTCAGCGGCAGCCGGTCGGTCGAGGCGTCGCTGCTCGCGACCTGGAAGTACGGGCTCTCGGCCTTCGGCGCGTCGGAGTCGTAGGCGTTGGCCGGCGACCAGGCGAGCAGCGCGATGGTGGCGAAGATCGCTATCAGCACGGCGACGATGACTCGACCGATGCCGCTTTGCGGCGCCAGCGGGGATTCGAAGATTCGCATTGCAACGCTCCTGGACTCGACCCACCGACGCGGCGGGAACGAAGCGAAGCATCGACAGCCGCGGCGAAGGCAATTCGAAGCGCGCGGGAAGCGCTGGAGTCCCTGTTGGGCGTGGTGTGAAGGCGGCGTGAAGGCGCGGCGAAGGCGACTATCCTGCGCGTCACCATGACCGCACATCACCCTTCATTCGTCCTGCACGGACCGGCCGAGCCGCGCGTGCCGCTGCTCCTCGATTCACCGCATTCAGGCTTCGACTTTCCGGCCGACTTCGGCGCCGCCGTCAGCGAGTTCGACCTGCGCGACGGCGAGGACTGCTTCGTCGATCAGCTCTGGATTCCCGCCAC
>JBDTNU010000570.1:0-2736 GCA_039933535.1 Caldimonas sp.
GGGCTTTCGCCTGCAGCCTTCGATGCTCGACGCGCTCGACGCGCCGCTGCACGGCCTCATCGTCGCGAGTCCGGCCAATCCGACCGGCGCGATGCTTTCGCGCGATGAGCTCGCGGCGCTCGTCGACCGCTGCCGCAAGGACGGCACGCGGGTCATTTCCGACGAGATCTATCACGGCATCAGCTACGGGCGCGAAGCCACGACAGTTCTCGCGCTCGATGCCAACGCGATCGTCCTGAACAGCTTCTCCAAGCTGTTCCGCATGCCAGGCTGGCGCCTCGGCTGGATCGTCGCGCCCGCGAACTGCGTGCAGGCGCTGAACGACTACCTGATCAACCTGTTTCTCGTGCCTTCCAGCCTCTCGCAGCACGCCGCGCTCGCCGCCTTCGACGACATGCCCGAGCTGGTCGAGACGGTCGCGCAATACGCGAAGAACCGCGACCGCCTGCTGGCCGCGCTGCCGCAGATGGGCATCGGCGGCAGCGCGCCGCCCGACGGCGCCTTCTACCTCTACGCCGACGTCGGCCACCTGACACACGACAGCCTGGCCTTCTGCCGCCGCCTCGTCGACGAGACCGGCGTCGCGATTGCGCCAGGCATCGACTTCGACCCGATCCACGGCCATCGCCACGTACGCTTCTCGTTCGCCATCAGCAACGATGAGCTCGAGCAGGCAATTGCCCTTCTCGGGCCGTGGCTGGCGCAGCAGCCGAAGATCGGATGAGCGGACGACCGGCCGAGCAGCGCCGCTAAGCGAGGAATATCGAGGCGACGAGCGCGCGTCCCGAGAGGCACTCGATCACGACGTCGTTGTCGCAATCGACCCGTAGGGCGTGATCAGCCGCCAGTTCGTGGCGCGTGCCGCCACAGCGCAACGCGCAGGCGTCGAGTGGCGCATAGATGACGTGCCTGCCTGGCTTCAGGACCTCCGGTTGGGTCGCCGCGAGAGACCCGAGGTCGATCGCGGCGTGCGAGCGAGCGGCGATCAGATTGACGACCTCGACCGGGCCTGATTCAAGCCGGCTCACGATCGCTGGCTCACCCCGGAAGCGCACCGCGACGAAAGGCTCGCGGACATCGATTTCCCCCGCAGGCGTCTGCAGCACCAGGCCGCGGCCCGCGACCACCATTTGCAGGCGATCGAAGCCGGTCAGGTCGGAGTACGGCCCGCCCGTCGAGATGGTCGTGCGGCCGAAGCGCCAGAGCGTGGCGTCCCATCCGATCGAAGCCGGGCCGGGGCGTGATTCGCCGGCGATGTCGATGGCGACACCGCCGCCGTTTTTCCACGCGGTTCTTCCGTAGCCCGAGGGATCGAGCGTCGCGATGCGTGCGCCGCTCACGATCCGATCTTGACGTTGAGCGATTTGCCGATCGTGGCGTTCCAGTTCGTCACGCACTCGGCGCCGCAGCGCTGCGCGAACGAGGGCAGGATCGCCTTCGTCAGGGCTTCCTTGCGCAGCGCCACGTCGGCCGCGTTGACGGGCACGAGCTTCATCGACGCGGGCGGGCCTTCGCCGCAGGTGCCGCCGGTGTTGCAGTCGAGGCCGATCTGGGTTTCGGTCTTGGCCTGCTCGAAGATCGAGTCCTCGAGCGTGCGCAGATGGGTCTCGAGGAAGCTCTGCACCTTCGGATCGAGCGTGTTCCACCACTTCAGGTTGGCGAGGTGCGCCATCAGGCCGAAGTTGATCGGCATCGGCGAGATGAACTTCGCCGACTCGTACCACTTGGATCGGTAGCCCGAGAGCGCACCGGTGATGGCGCAGTCGATGACGCCGCTGGCCAGCGCGCCCTGTACTTCCGGGAACGCCAAGCTGACCGGCGAGCCGCCGAGAAACGACACGAAGGCCTGCTGCGACGCGCCGGAGGCGCGCACCTTGCGGCCCTTCAGATCGGCGATGCGCGTGAAGCTGTCGCGGCAATAGATCACCTGGGCCTGGTAGGCGCCGAAGCCGAGCAGCTTGAGGCCGTATTTGTCCTCGAGAAACTTGGCATAGCCGGGCCGGAGCACGTTGGCGGTCTTCTGAAGCTCCTCGACCGAGCCGACGAGGCCGACCAGGTCGGCCGCTTCGTTCATCGGCACTTCGCCGGAGTTGTAGTTCAGGACCACGGCGGCGAGCTGCAGCGTTCCCGACGACACGAGCCGAAACACTTCGGGCCCCTTGAGGCCGAGCTCGGTGAACGCCTTGACACGCGGGGTGATGGCGCCGCCGGATTCCTTGGGCACGGTCTCGTCCCAGAAAGGCAGCTCGCGCTTCGTGTACATGGAAAGACCGCCGATGCTGCCGACGACGTTGAAGCTCGTCGGCGGCAACGGTTGCGCCGAGGCCGGCGCAGCGCCGCCGAGGGCCGCAAAGGCGGCGAGCGCGGCGACGAGAACAGTGGTCTTGGTAGGTGTCATTGGAATCCTCCGGGTTGTTGTCTGCAAGCGGCCTCAGTGGACCTTCGGGTTGAATACGGTAGGCAACCAGAGCGCCAGCTGCGGGAACGCGATCAGCAGCGCGATCATCGCGATCATCATCGCGACGAACGGCAGCGCGCCGATGCACAGATCGAAAAACCTGCCGCCGCCGCGCACGGCCTGCACCACGTAGAGATTGAGGCCGACCGGCGGCGTGATGAGCGCCGCCTCCATCAGGATGACGAAGACGATGCCCCACCAGACCGGGCTGTAGCCCATCGCCACGATCACCGGCACGACGACGGGCGTGGTCGCGATCATCATCGACAGCGTCTCCA
>JBDTNU010000571.1:0-2728 GCA_039933535.1 Caldimonas sp.
CCGATCGCGCGCAAGAAGGTGGCGGTGTGGCTGGTGCCGGCGCCGACTTCCATGTCGTACGGCTGGAGCAGCGCGCAGCCGTGCGCCGACCAGTAGGTCTGAAGGCGAAGAATGATGTCTTGAAAGGAGAGCATCGCGCGGGGGTTCTCGGCTGGCCGTCCCGACACGGGCGTGCTTTCCGACGAGCCTCGATTTTAGGGTCGGCGTCGCAATGCGATCGCGAGAAGCAAGGTCGCGGCCGCGATGGCGAACAAGGGCCACAGGCCGAACCGTCCGGCCCAGGCTGCGAAAGGCGTGAGCCCGCTGCGCCCTTCGACCGTCGCTTCGAGCGCGCCGCGTGTGAAGAAGGGCAGCGCGCTGGTGACGACGCCGCGATGATCGATGACCGCCGTGGCGCCGGTGTTGGTGGCGCGGATCATCGGCCGTTGCAGCTCGAGCGTGCGCATGCGCGAGATCTCCAGGTGCTGCGCCACGGCGATCGTCTCGCCGAACCAGCCGATGTTGCTGATGTTCGCAAGGATCGTCGGCGCATCGGCCTCGGGAACGAAGCGCGCAGCGAGCTCTTCGCCGAACAGGTCTTCGTAGCAGATGTTGGGCGCGACCCGCTCGCCCTTGACGACGAACGAAGGTGCGGTAAGCGGCCCGCGGTTGAAGTCGCCGAGCGGAATGTTCATGAGCTGGGTGAACCAGCGAAAGCCGGTCGGAATGAACTCGCCGAAGGGAACCAGGTGGTGCTTGTCGTAGCGATAGAAGCCGCCGGGCAGGGCTGCAGTCCCGGCCGAGATGCCGGCCGCCGAATTCGTGTAGCCCACGTCGTCGTTGCCGAGCGGCAGGCCGACGATGGCGGCGCGACCCGGCTGGCGAAATCGCGCCAGCAGGTCTTGCCACCAGGCCGGGTCGAGCTGGCTCGGCAGCAGCGGAATGACGGTCTCCGGGCCGACGACCAGATCGCCCCGCGCGCTTGCGAGCTGCGCCGCCGTCAGCGCCAGCGCATCGTCGACGAAGCGCGCCGAGAACTTCTCGTCTTGCGGCACATTGCCTTGCAGCAGCGTGACCGAGAGCGTCGTCGTCGGGCGCGTGAACTCGACGCTGCCCGCAAGTGCGCCGAGAACGATCGCCACGAGGAGCGCGGCGGTGGGCGCGAGCCACGCGCGAACCGTGCCGAGTCGGCTGAAGCCGAATGCCGAGGCCACGCCCGCGGCAACCGCACCGAGACCGTAGACGCCGAGCCATGGCGCAAGGCCGCCGAGCGGCGAGTCGACCTGCGCATAGCCGCTCGCGAGCCACGGAAAGCCGGTGAAGATGATGCCGCGGGCCAGCTCCGCGAGCAGCCAGACCGCTGCGAACAGGACCGCGCCGGCCATCGGTCCGCGGCCACGCCAGCGCGCCACCGCCGCCATAGCGGCCGCCAGGTAAAGCGAGAGAAAGAGCGACAGCGCGAGCACGGCCAGCGCGGCAAGCCAGGCCGGCAGGCCGCCATAGCGATGCATGCTGACGAACATCCACCATGTGCCGGCGGCGAGCCAGGCGGTGCCGAAGGCCAGACCGAGCAAGGCGGCGCGGCCCGTCGACGCCAGGCCGACGCGCCAGGCCAGCAGCGCGACGGCGAGCAGCTGCATAGGCCAGAGCGCGGTATGGATGAAAACCAGCGTCTGCGCGGCACCGATCGCAGCGACGAAGCCTGCGTCGGCCAGTAGCGGCCAGCGGCAGCCAGCGTCCCGTCTTACTGACGCGTGGAGCGTCAAGCGCCGTCCGACCCGAGCGCTTCTTCGGCCGCGCGAGTCACCTTGAACCATCGCACGGCGCCGCCGCGCGCGAGCATGACGGTGAACGTGAGGCCCGCCACCGTGACCGCCTCGCCGCGACGCGGTACGCGGCCAAGCTCCTGGGCGACGAGGCCGCCGATGGTGTCGAACTCGTCGGTCGGCAAGGCGACGTCGAAGAAGCCGTTCACCGTCGCAACCGTGGTGTCGCCGGCCACCCGCTGGCCGCCGTCGGCCAGGGTGTAGATGCTGCTCTCTCCGTCCTTGTCGTCGAACTCGTCCTCGATCTCGCCGACGATTTCTTCGAGCACGTCCTCGATCGTCAGCAGGCCCGCCGTGCTGCCGAACTCGTCGATGACGATGGCCAGGTGGTTGCGGTTCGACCGAAAGTCGCGCAGCAGGTCGTTCAACGCCTTCGATTCGGGAACGAAGACCGCCGGGCGCAGCAAGGTGCGCAGGTGGAGGTCTGGCGAACGCTGCAGCTTCAAAAGGTCTTTGGCGAGCAGGATGCCGATCACGTTCTCGCGCCGCTCCTCGTAGACCGGAAAGCGCGAATGGCCGGTGCGGATGATGATGCGCAACAGCTCGTCGTAGGGCGCCTCGATGTCGAGCAGGTCCATGTGCGGCGCCGGCACCATCACGTCGCCGGCGGTCATGTCGGCCATCCGGATCACGCCTTCGAGCATCATCCGCGACTCGGGCTCGATCAGTTCCTTGTGCTCGGCGTCGGCAAGCGACTCCATGAGCTGGTCGCGCGAGCCGGTACTCGGCGAGACGAGGTCGACGAGCTTCTGGAAGATATTGCGCCGGTCGGGCGACGCGGCGGCCTTTTCGGCGCCGCGCGCGGCGCGGGCGGCAGGAGGTTCGGACATCGAGGAGTGGAAGTGGCGACCGGCGAGACCGGAGCGGAGCCAGCTTACCCGAAGCGCGAAACGTGCCCGCTTGACAAGTCTGCTACCTTGAAG
>JBDTNU010000572.1:0-2705 GCA_039933535.1 Caldimonas sp.
CGATGCGGACGAACAGCGGCAACGGTTTCTCGCCGAGATGGACGAAAAGGTTCGGCTCTATGGCGAGCGTTATCCGGTCGACGAAGATTTTCTGGCGGCGCTGGCGATCATGCCGGACGCAAGCGGCATCGCGATGGGGTTCGACCGGGTGGTGATGCTGGCGACCGGGGCACGGCGGATCGAGGATGTGCTTTGGGTGCCGGTGATAGGTTAGGCGGCTTTGGTCTTCACCTGCCAATTGGCGACGAAACGTTCAAAGCTCGCCGGGTTCAGCGGCTTGGCGAAGGCATAGCCCTGCAGCGTGTCGCACTGTAGTTCGGTGACTATGCGCGCATGCTCGTCGCTCTCGACGCCCTCGGCGACGACGCCGATGCCGAACGAATGGCCGATGTCGACGATCGAGGCGATAAGCTGGCGCTGGGTCTTGGATTCGACCACCGGCATCACCAGCTGGCGGTCGATCTTGAGGCGGTGAGGTCTAAGCTTCATCAGGCTGACGATTGAGGCGTAGCCGGTGCCGAAATCATCCATCTCGATATCGATGCCGAGTTCGCGAAGCTGATCGATGTTCCAGGCGACGACGTCGTCGCTTTCATCGAGATAGATGGACTCGACCAGCTCGAAGCTGACGGTGCCTGGCTCGATGTCGAGTTTTTTGAGGGACTTGATCAGCGTATCGTCACGCAGCCGGCGGCCCGACACGTTGACCGATGCATGCGGCACCACAAGGCCCTTCTTGCGCCAGCTCTTCATCCAGCTGAGCGTCTGCTCGAGGACCATCCGGTCGATGGTCCCAACGACGTTGAGGTCCTCGGCGATGGGCAGGAAAAGATCGGGCGGTACGATGCCGCGGGTCGGGTGCTCCCAGCGGACGAGTGCCTCAACGCCGCTGATCTGCATGGTGCGGGCGTCGATTTGCGGCTGATACCAGGCGACGAACTGGCCGCGCTCGATGCCGGTCAGAATCTCGTCGGCCATCTTCTTGGACGACGTAATCTCGGCCTGCAACGCCTCGGTGAAAAATTCGTAGCGATTGCGGCCGCGTCGCTTGGCACGGTAGAGCGCGATGTCGGCGTCGATCAGCAACCGCTTGTCGTCGACCTTGCCGCGCTGGAAGGCGATGCCGACTGAGACGCCGCATCGGCACTCGTGGCCCATATAGGGCACCGGCTGGCGCATCTGCTCGACGATTCGGTTGGCGAGGCGGGTGAGATCGCGGCGACCGTTGCGGAGCGCACTGACCACGACGAACTCGTCACCGCCGATGCGCGCGACAAAATCATCATCACGAACATTGGCGCGAAGCACTTTTGCGACGTGCACCAGCATGGCGTCGCCGGCGGCGTGACCGAGCGTGTCGTTGATCTGCTTGAAGCGATCGAGATCGATGTGGAGCAGCGCGATCCCGGCGGCATCGTCGGAGGCGGCGCGCTCGCTGAGGAACTTGTCGAGGTAACGGCGGTTGGGGAGTTCCGTCAGGGCGTCATGCAGAGACGTGTGCTCGATGCGCGCGGTGGCCAGCACGAGTTCCTCGTTGCGCGCCTCGGCGGTGGCTTTGGCGCGCTCGAGCTCGCGCTTATTGGCGACGTCGGCAGTGACGTCCCAATTGCACCCGACGAGGCGATACGACCCATCGGCGTCGCGGTAGCAGGTTGCGATAGCGCGGACGACGCGCTCCGGTGCGCCATTATGCGGCCTGATGCGGTATTCTGCGACGTAGCGGCCGCGGGTTCGCACCGCCTCGTCGATCTGCTCCTGGACGTGCGGGAGGTCATCGGGATGGACGGCATCGCGCCAATCCGCGTCGGTTCTCGGCAGACCGTTCGGCACAAGGCCGTAGAGTTCGTCCATTCGATCGTCCCACACAGCGCGCTGGGTATCGATATTGAACTCCCAGACACCGACTTCGGAAGTGTCGAGCGCCAGCCCGAGGCGCCGGGACACTACATCGATCTGATGCTGACGCTCTCCGAGGGTGCGGATGTGTTTCTGCCGCTCCTCGATCAGATGGCGCGCGATGAGCAGCGGGATCAGCACCAGAGCGACGGCGAGGCCGAGGAGCAAGCGGAAGCCGAGCGGATTGGGCAGCGCCGCCGCCCAGCCATGAATGGGGCGACCGGCGATCTGCCAGACGCCGACGGGTAGAGCGACGTCGGCGAGGACCGGACGGTCGGCGAGCACTTGGGCACTGCCATAAAAGATTGCGCCGCGGGCACCGGAGCCGTCGGGTCCGCGCAACGCAATTTCTACGTCGAGATCGCGATCCAGCAGACCGCTCGACTGGTAAAGCCGATCGGCGTCGATGACGGCTGAAACGATGCCCCAGAATTTTTCGCGCATAGCGCCGGCCAGATAGACCGGGAAACGGCCGACAAAACCCAGGCCGCCCTGGACCAGATTGACCGGGCCGGCGAGGACGAGATCGTGGTCGTCGCGCGCCCGAAAAATCGCGGTGTTCTGGGCATCGAGAGTGTTGTAGTCGAGGCCGAGAAGCTTCTCGTTGCCGGCCACCGGGTAGAGGAGCTTGACCTTAAGATCGGGGGCGCCAGCAACATCGCGGAGCTGCGAATTGCCGTCCAGCAGTTGCGCAGCGAGCGCGGCAAAGCGCGGCTGCGTCATGTCGGGTTCGGTGGCAATCGAGCCGACCAAACCCCGGACAAGCTGCAGATTGCCGTTGATGTTGCCTTCGAGGCGAGCGCGAATAA
>JBDTNU010000573.1:0-2699 GCA_039933535.1 Caldimonas sp.
CCTCCTTGAAGGCCATGCCCTCGCGCACCTGCAGGTTGATGAAGTCCACCAGCAGAATCGAGTTGCGCACGATGATCCCGGCCAGGGCGATCATCCCGATCATGCTGGTCGCGGTGTACTGCGCGCCGAGCAGCGCATGGCCCGGCATCACGCCGATGATGGTCAGCGGGATCGGCGCCATGATGATCAAGGGCGTCAGGTACGAGCCGAACTGGGCGACCACCAGCAGGTAGATCAGGATCAGCCCCACGCCATAGGCCAGACCCATGTCGCGGAAGGTTTCGTAGGTGATCTGCGATTCGCCGTCCCATTTCAACGCGTAGTCTCGGTACGGGTCTTCGGGCTGGTGGATGAAGTACTCCTGCAACGTGCCGCCGCCGGGTGTGGCGATCTTCGCGATGTCGCCGCGCATTCGGAACACGCCATAGAGCGGGCTGTCGAGCGCCCCGGCCATGTCGGCGGCGACGAAGCTCACCGGCAACAGGTCCTTGTGGTACCGAGGTTGCTCGCGCACCGTGTCGCTCACGGACACCAACTCGCGGATCGGCACCAGCTTGCCGTCGGCGCTGCGCACGGCGAGCTGCAGCAACGCGTTCAGATCCCCTTGGCGCTCGGGTGGCAGCTGGATGACGGCCGCCGCGGGGTACTTCGTCTCGTCGTGCAGATAGACCGTGGCTTCACCGGCCAGGCCGGCGCGCAGCGTCGTGACGATCGCCTGCTGCGGCACGCCGAGCATCGAGGCCTTCTGGCGGTCGACCAACAGCATCGTCTTCGGCGCGACGGCGATGCTGCTGTCGTCTACGTCGACAACACCCGGCGTCTTCTCGAATACGGCGCGCACGGCCTTGGCCACCTGTTGCCGGCCGATGGCTTCGGGCCCGTAGATCTCGGCGACGATGGGCGACAGGACCGGCGGGCCTGGCGGCACTTCGACGACCTTGACGTTGGCGCCGAAGCGCTGGCCGATTTTCTGCAGTGCCGGCCGCACACGCGTCGCGATGGCATGGCTCTGCGCCTTGCGGTCGTGCTTGCCCACGAGGTTGACCTGAAGGTCACCCACGTCGCCGCCGGCGCGCAGGTAGTACTGCCGTACGAGCCCGTTGAAGTTGATCGGCGCGGCGGTGCCGGCATAGGCCTGGTAGTCGGTGACTTCGGGTACGGTGGCCAGGTAGTTGCCGAGCTCGTGAAGCACGGCGGCGGTCTGCTCGACGGGCGTGCCCGCGGGCATGTCGACGATGACCTGGAACTCCGACTTGTTGTCGAAGGGCAGCATCTTCAGCAGCACCAGACCCGTGGCCGGCAAGGCCAGCGAGATGGCGATCAGCACCGCGATGCCCAGGCCCAGGAAGCGCCGGTTGCGCGCCCCGCGCGCTTCATCGAGCAAAGGGCGGAAGAGTCGCTCGAACGCGGGCGCGATCTTCGCGGACAGGCCGTGGTGAACCGAAACTGGCGGCACGGCGCCGCTCGCGGCCGCGGGCACGGCCTTCATCCACAGTCGCGCCAGCCAGGGCGTGACGACGAAGGCGATCGCCAGCGACAGCAGCATGCCCATGCTCGCGTTGATCGGGATCGGGCTCATGTACGGGCCCATCAGCCCGGACACGAAGGCCATCGGCAGCAAGGCCGCGATCACGGTCAGCGTCGCCAGGATGGTGGGGCCGCCGACCTCGTCCACAGCGCCAGGGATGATCTGGGCGAGTGTGCGTCCCGGGTACAGGCCTTGGTGCCGGTGGATGTTCTCGACCACCACGATCGCGTCATCGACGAGGATGCCGATCGAGAAGATCAGCGCGAACAGCGACACGCGGTTGAGCGTGAAGCCCCAGGCCCACGAGGCGAACAGCGTGACCGTGAGCGTCAGGATCACGGCGCTGCCGACGATCGCCGCTTCGCGCCTGCCCAATGCAAGGAAGACGAGCACCACCACCGCGGTGGTCGCGAAGAGCAGCTTCTGGATCAGCTTCTGTGCCTTGTCGTTGGCCGAGGCGCCGTAGTTGCGCGTCTCGGCCACCTGCACGTCGCCGGGGATGACGGTGTTGCGCAAGGCATCGACGCGTTTCATCACCGCGTTGGCCACGTCGATGGCGTTCTCGCCGGCCTTCTTGGTGATGGCGATGGTGACGGCCGGGTATTCCGCCGCCGGCGCGCTGGCCGAGCCCGCGACGCCGTGCCAGACGTAGCGGCTCGGCGGCATCGGACCATCGCGCACCGTGGCGACGTCGCGCAGGAACACCGGCTTGCCGGCATGCACGCCCACCACCAGGTCGGCCACTTCGCCGGCCTGGTGCAGGAACGGCCCGGATTCGATCGCGACCGCGCGGTTGCCGGCGATCAGCTCGCCGACCGGCAGGCCCAGGTTTGCCGACTGCAATGCCTGACGCAGGTCGGCCACCGTCACGCCAGCGCCGGACAGGCGCGCCGGGTCGATCTCGACCATCACGGCGCGGCCGGGGCCGCCGAGCGTGCTCACCTCGCGCGTGCCCGGCACGCGCTTGAGGTCGGCCTCGACGCTGTGCGCGACGCGCTCCAGATCGAACGGGCCGGTGCCGGCGCTCTTGCTGAACAAGGCGAGCGTGACGATGGGCACGTCGTCGATGCCCTTGGGCTTGATGATCGGCTCGAGCACGCCCAGGCCCTTGGGCAACCAGTCGGCGTTCGAGTTCACCGTGTCGTACAGGCGCACCAGCGCCTCGGTGCGC
>JBDTNU010000574.1:0-2695 GCA_039933535.1 Caldimonas sp.
TGGCCGCGCTGATCAGCGCCACCGCCTCGGGGTAGTTGAGCTTGAGCCCGCGCGCTTTGCGGCGCTCGGCCAGCAGCGCGGCGGTGAAGATCAGCAGCTTGTCTTTTTCTCGCGGCGTCAGGTCCATCGCAGTCGGTTTCGGTCAGGTCGCCTGCCGGCGCGCCGATGGGCGAGGCAGCAAGTCCAATGCCAGTGCGGCGAGGCCGCGCGATGATACGTCGCCAAGGTTCGCGGACACCCCGGCTTCAGGTCCGCCACACCCGCGGAACGCAGGGCTCGAGCTGCCACGCCGTACGGCGCCACGCGCTCCAGATGGTCGACAGCAGCGCCATCGCCGGCTCGACCTTGGGCGCAAGCACGCGGACGACAACGACACCGGCGTGCGGCGCCGTCGCCCCGCTCGTGCGATGCAACGCATGCTGGCCGCCGGCGGCGCGGGCCGCCTCGAGCAGCGCGTCGCGGCGAGCGTCGATGATGGGGCCGCCTGCCGCGAACCAGAGCGTCGCGAGCACGCGCTGGCCGGCCCAGCCGAGCGGTGAATCGAGCAAGGCGGGTGCTTCGCCGCGAACCGTGCCGCGCTCGAGCCAGCGCCCCGGAAACTCGATCGACTGGCTGAAGCTGCCTGCCACGAATGGCTGATCCGAGGTGGGCAGGCCGAGGGCGGTGAGGTCCCAGCCGATCATCTCGGCACCGGCGTCGAGGTCGAATCGGACCTTGTTCTCGGCGATGCAGCCGCTGTAGGCGATGGTTTCGAGCGGCAGCCATTCGAGGCGCGCGCCGGTTTCGACACGAGCCGTCAATGCTTGCGTCGCCAGCGTGCCGGCGCTGCGATAGAAGCGCGTCGCGCCGGGTGTCGTGACGAGGGCATGCGCGCCCGGCTCGAGCGCGAGATCGATGGCCAGCGTGTCGCCACCGACGATGCCGCCCGGCGGGTGGACGAGCACGTTGTGGCAGACGCCCGCGCTTTCGGGATAGAGGCTCCTGAGCACGCGCAGGGGACCATCGTGACGGTCGTGGACGAGCGTGCGCCCATCCTCGACCCGATAGCGCAGCGACAGGCTGCCATGCCAGCTCATCAGCGCGCCCTGCGGGCCCGGCCCGGCGCGCGCATCGGCGCTGTCAGGCCCCCGCCACCCTGCCGATCGCCTCGCGCAGCACCTGGCGCATCTGGCTGAAGCCGCGCGCGCTCGGCATCCATTCGAGCGTTGGCGATTCCAGCTTGCGCGCCAGGCCGAGGGGCGCCGGCTCGATCGTGATGCCGGGTCCGGCCGCCTGGTTGAAGTCGCGCAGCGCGCGCGGCATGTGATACCCATGGGTGACCAGGACGATGTGCGTGATGCCCGCGGGCTTGAGGAGCGCCAGGGTGCGCGCTGCGTTCTCGCGCGTATCGCGCGAGTCTTCCTCGAGCCACTTGATCGGACGGTTGAATTCTTCGGTGGCGATCTTCGCCGCGACACGCGCTTCGGGCGCCGCGTCGGATTGGCCCCAGCCGACGCCGCCGCTGAAGGCGACGGGCGCGCCGGTCTCGCGGCTCAGCCACAGTCCGTAACGCAGGCGCTCGAGCGAAGGGTATTGCAGGCTGCTGACGCCGTACTCGGGGGCGAAGGGCTCGACCCCGGCGCCGAGAACGACGATGGCGATGGGCTTGCGCGCGGCCACTTCGGCGCGCAGCTCGCGAACCCGGTCGAAGCTCATGGCCGTCTGCGGCGGAAGCAGCAGCAGGGCGGCCCCGCGCGCCGCGCCCGTGCAGGTGGAGAGCCAAAGCAGGACGACGCTGACGAAGATCAGCAGCCAGCCGAGGCCGCGCCTTGGCAGCAGCAAGCGCGCGCCGATCAGCGTGAGGAGCAGAAACGGAACCGGCGGCAGCAGAAGCGCCGCCAGCATCGGCTTCCAGGACTCGATACCGAGCATCACGAAAAGACTGTTCACGATTCTTGTTGTTGGTTGCGGACGCCGTGAAGGCCCGCGATTGTGCCGAAGGCAGGGGCCTGCGTCGCCCTCGTTCAGCCTGCCCGGGCATGATTGCGCGAAACTTTCCCGGGAGACGAGCCATGAGTGAGCGTGCGGCGGAGCTTCGCCAACAGCTGATCCGCAATTTCGACCAGGTGCCCCGGGATCGCGAGCTGCGCGAACCCTTGTACGACACGACCGGCGCCCGCCTGGCAGCGGGAACCGCTGCGGTCGCGCTCGGCATGTCGATCGACATCGTGGCACCGGGCATGCGCGGCTGTCCCTACCACCTGCATCACGCGCAGGAGGAGGCGTTCGTCGTGCTCGAAGGCCGCGGCACGCTGCGCGTGGCCGGCGAGATGCTCGAGATCGCGGCCGGCGACGTCGCGTTCATTCCAGCCGGACCCGACTACCCGCACCAGATCATCAATACCTCCGACGCGCCGCTCAAGTACCTCTCGATCAGCACGCGCCAAAAGCCCGAGGTCGTCGAGTACCCCGACTCCGGCAAGTTCCTGGCGATGGCCGGCGTCCCGGGCGACCAGGGTTTCAGTCGCATGTCACGCCTGGCCGAGGACCTCGACTATTGGCAGGGCGAGCCCTGAGCACCAGACGAGCAGCTGTCTTGCGAAGCTCGTGGCGCGAGCCTCAAGGCGCCAGTCGCTCGCGCAACCAGGCCCCATCGTCGAGGCGATAGCGCAGCCGGTCGTGCAGGCGCGACTTGCGGCCCTGCCAGAACTCCCAG
>JBDTNU010000575.1:0-2694 GCA_039933535.1 Caldimonas sp.
TCCCGCCGAGCCTGGTGCTGATCACGATCGGCGCCGTCACCGGCGTGTCGATCGCTGCGCTCTTCACCGGCGGACTCCTGCCCGCCGTCGTCGGCATGCTGGCGCTGGCGGTGGTGGTCTGGTTTCAGTCGCGGGGCGACGATCGCATCGGCGTGCGCCGCGCGACCGGTGCCGAGATCCGGCGCGCCCTGTGGATCGCGCTGCCCGCGCTGGCTCTGCCGGTCGTGATCCGCACCGTCGTCGTCGAAGGCGTCGCGACCGCGACCGAGGTCTCGACCGTCGGCATCGCCTACACGGTGCTCGCGGGTCTCTTTGTTTATCGCCAGTTCAACTGGCGCCGGCTCTATCCGATTCTGGTCGAAACCGCGTCGCTGTCGGGCGCGATCCTGCTCATCATCGGCTGCGCGACAGCGATGGCCTGGGCGCTGACGCAGTCGGGCTTCTCGGCCTCGCTGGTCGGCGCCATGGCGTCCGTGCCCGGTGGAAAGGCCGGCTTCATGGCGATCTCGGTCGTCGCCTTCACGGTCCTCGGCAGCGTCCTCGAGGGCATCCCGGCGATCGTCCTGTTCGGACCCTTGCTCTTTCCGGTGGCGCGCGCGCTCGGCATCCACGAGGTCCACTACGCGATGACGGCGGTGTTCGCGATGGGGCTCGGCCTGTTCACGCCGCCCTTCGGCGTCGGCTTCTACGCCGCCTGCGCGATCGGCAAGGTCGCTCCCGACGACGCCATCGGCCGGGTCTGGCCGCATCTGGGCGCGCTCTTCCTCGCGCTCGTGGTGATCGCTGCGATACCGTGGATCTCGATCGGCTTTCTATGAGCTCCAACGATTCCCGTCTAGGTACCCGAGCGCCAGAGTTGCCAGGGCCTACGGGATGGAAGGGCTTGGATGCCCGGCATTTAAGCGCCGCCACAAGCGGCACGCCGCGCTCGAGCGAGCGATCGATGCAGTCCTTTGCGGCGCACCGAGCAGAACGATCTCTTCGCCGGACATGTCCTTGTGATCGGTCGATGTGGGGATGATTTGCACCCGGTCCGCAACAGTCAACACACTTGATATGGCGTTTGCTAGCCTTCGTACTTGACGTTTAGTGCCGAGAACGCGCCAAGCGCCGCTTCACGCTCAGCCATCGTCTGCTGGACATGCACGCGCGCGTCCATCAGTCGAACATATGTCGACATTTCCGGGAAGTACCCGTCGAGCAGGTTCTCGCCATAGATCTTCTCGGTGGTCAAACGGATCATCAGGAAGTGCACGTACGCCACGCAGTCTGCCGCCGTAAAGGTCGGGCCGCAAATGTAGGGCGAGAACGAGCACAGACGCGCCACCGCAGCGAGCCCGAGAACCAGTCTCTCCTTGGCTTCGCGCTTGGTCTCGTCGGACACGGAACCGCCGAAGAACGATTCCTTGTAGAGGCGCCGCGCGACCCATTCGGAGTTGAGTCCAGATGCTGGATGAGTTCGCGGCACTTCGCCCGTTCGTAGATGTCGGCCGGGTACAACGGGTGTTCGGGATACCGCTCTTCGATGTAGTCGAGGATGGCTTGGGACTCCGAGAGCCCGCCGTGCTCCGTCTCGATGAACGGAATCTTCCCAAGCGGCGAGGTGCCGTTGAACAACTCTCTCTGCCAGGGATAGACCAGTCGCTCTTCAAACGGCACGCCCTTCTCGAGCAGCACCAGCTTGAGCTTGTTGTAGTAGTTGCTGACGCCGAATCCGCACAGGGTGATCATCTGGCGCGCCTTTCACCTCAAGAGGAGCGAAGCATCAGCGAATGGTCGCACAGGTGAATCACGGCTGGCAACGTGATCAGAGACCCAGTTCGCTCAGGCCAGGATGATGACCGCGACCATCAACGTGTACCTGGTGATGTTCGCCTTCATGTCGCCTCTCCTGGTTTGCTTGCCGCTCGCGTGTCGATCAGGCAATCGATCTCGTACTCACCTTCGGGAAGTCGATGTCGGTCTGCGCCACGTTGTTGACGTAGTTGGTCAACACGTTGAGCGCCACCGTGACGACGATCTCGACCGTGCTGGCCTCGTCGAAGCCCGCGTCGCGCAGCGTGGTCAGGTCGGCGTCGGAGACACGGCCGCGCAGTTCGGTCACCCGGCGGGCGAAGCGGAGCGCGGCGTTGGCCCGGGCATCTTCGGAATGGAAGTCGCGAGCGGCACCGATCTCGTTGTCGCTGAGCTTGGCGACATTGCGACCCAGGTAGTCGTGCGCCGACAGGCAGTAATCGCAGCCGTTGTACTCGGCGACGGCCAGGGCGATGCGCTCACGCAACTTGGCGTCGAGCTTGCCCTTGGCCAGGGCACCGTTGAGCGACAGGTAGCCTTCGAGCGCGGCGGGGCTGTGGCCGACCAATTTCATCAGGTTGGGCACGACGCCGAGCGACTGCTTCACGGCCGCCAGCAGCGGCTTGGAAGCTTCGGGCGAGGTATCGACAGTGGGGATGCTGAGACGGGACATGGTGAATTTCCTTTGAGCGTTGAGTGAACTGCGAGCCGTCCTTGGCTTGCATTCGCTGCATGGTCTGCAGCGAATATGCGGACTGTCGATGAGCACGCCCGCCATGAGAATCAGCGCAGAATCCAAGACACCGTTACGCGCCTAGGAACAATCTGGACCGCTTGCACCTCATCACCTGAAGGGCCTGGCGATGGGCATCGCCGGGGCCGGCAATTCGGGGACCGCAC
>JBDTNU010000576.1:0-2693 GCA_039933535.1 Caldimonas sp.
AGAGCTGGAGGAAGTTGTTGCTCATGACCAGCATGAGCATCGAGAAGGTGAACAGAGAGATGTAGCTGAAGAAGCGCTGGTAGCCGGGGTCGTCGGCCATGTAGCCGATCGTGTAGATGTGCACCATCAGCGAAACGAAGGTGACGACCACCATCATCATCGCCGTCAGCCCGTCGACCAGAAAGCCGATCTCCATCCTCAGGCTGCCCGGCGCACCGGGGTTGCCGAGGACGAGCCACTCGTAGATCGTGGCGTTGAAGCGCGCGCCGTCGGCCACGACCGAGTAGAGCACCCATGCCGAGATGGCCAGGGCGATCGCCACGCCGAGGATGGTGACAGTGTGCGCGCCGCGCCGGCCGACCTGGCGTCCGAACAGGCCGGCAACGACGGCGCCGACCAGTGGTGCCAGCGGAACGGCGAGAAGAAGGCCGGAGGAGAGCTGTGCGGCCATGATCAGCCCTTGAGCGTGTCGAGCTCGTCGACGGCGATCGTCGAGCGGGTTCGAAACAGCACGACCAGGATCGCCAGCCCGATCGCCGACTCGGCGGCGGCGACGGTGAGGATGAAGAACACGAACACCTGGCCGGCCATGTCGCCCAGGTAGTACGAGAAGGCGACGAAGTTGAGGTTGACCGCGAGCAGCATCAGCTCGATCGCCATCAACAGCACGATCAGGTTCTTGCGGTTCAGGAAGATGCCGATCACCGAGAGCGCGAACAGGATCGCGCCGAGGGTCAGGTAGTGGCCGAGCGTGACCGGACCCAGGCTCATCGGCGGTCTCCCACCGGCGCGGCCGCGTCGCTTGCCGCGTCGTGCGCCACCGCTTCCGGCTTCATCGACACCAGGCGAACGCGGTCGGCCTTCTTGGCCTTGACCTGCTCGGAAGGGTCCATGTGCTTCGAGTCCTTGCGCGCGCGCAGCGTCAGCGAGATCGCGGCGATGATCGCCACGAGCAGGATCACAGCGGCGATCTGCAACGGATAGAGGTAGTTGGTATAGACCTCGACGCCGAGCAGCTTGGTGTTGCCGAGCTTGAGCGCCGCCGCGCTCAGCGGCCGTGCCTCGGTGACGTAGAAGCCGGGAATCAGCACCGCCGCCATCTCGAGCGCGATGACCACGCCGACCAGCAGGGCCACGGGAAAATGCTTCCAGAAGCCGACGCGCAGCGACGCCGTGTCGACGTCGAGCATCATCACGACGAACAGGAACAGCACCATCACCGCGCCGACGTAGACGAGCACCAGCGCGATCGCCAGGAACTCGGCGCGCAGCAGGACCCAGACGCACGACGCGCTGAAGAACGCGAGCACCAGATAGAGCGCGGCATAGACGGGGCTCCGCGCCGTGATGACGCGAAACGCCGCGAACAGCAACACGAGCGAGAAGACGTAGAAGAGCGCGGTCGCTGTGGTCATGGGGATCGGTGCACGCACGCTTGCTCGCGCCGTCTGGACTCCAGGCGGCGCGTCGCTTCAGCGGTATTTGGCGTCCGCCTCCTTCGCCGCAGCGATCTCGGGTTCGTAGCGGTCGCCGACGGCGAGCAGCATGTCCTTCGTGAAATAGAGGTCGCCGCGCTTTTCGCCGTGGTATTCGAAGATGTGCGTCTCGACGATCGAGTCGACCGGGCAGCTCTCTTCGCAGAAGCCGCAGAAGATGCACTTGGTGAGGTCGATGTCGTAGCGGGTGGTCCGGCGCGACCCGTCGGCGCGCACGTCGCTCTCGATCGTGATCGCGAGCGCCGGGCAGACCGCCTCGCAAAGCTTGCAGGCGATGCAGCGCTCCTCGCCGTTCTCGTAGCGGCGCAACGCGTGCAGGCCGCGAAAGCGCGGGCTGAGCGGCGTCCTCTCTTCCGGGTACTGAACCGTCACCTTCTTCGAGAGAAAGTGTCGGCCGGTCAGGCGCATGCCCTTGAAGAGCTCGCCGAGCATGAAGCTCGAGAGAAAGTCCTTGATCGGTGTGGCTTCGGCCATGGCTATTTCCAGATGTTCCAGGGCGACTGGATCACGAGCCCGACGACAACCAGCCAAACCAGCGTCACCGGAATGAAGATCTTCCAGCCCAGCCGCATGATCTGGTCGTAGCGAAAGCGCGGAAACGTGGCGCGGACCCAGAGAAACAGGGTGGCGATGACGAAGGTCTTGGCGAACAGCCAGAACCAGTTCCACAACCAGCTTGTGCTGACGATCCAGCCCGGCGTGTCCATGCCGACGAGCGAGAACGAGACCGGCGCCATCCACCCCCCGAGGAACATCACCGAGGCCAGCGTCGAGACGAGGATGATGTTGGCGTATTCGGCGAGGAAGAACATCGCGAAGGCCATGCCCGAGTACTCGACCATGTGGCCGGCGACGATTTCCGATTCGCCCTCGACCACGTCGAAGGGCGCGCGGTTGGTCTCGGCGATGCCCGAGATCACGTAGACGACGAAGATCGGCAGGAGCGGCAGCCAGTTCCAGCTGAGGAAGGTCGCGCCGTGATCGGCAAACCAGCCCCTGCCCTGGCCGAGCACGATGTCGGTCATGTTCAGGCTGCCCGAGACCATCAGCACGACGACCAGGGCGAAGCCCATCGCGATCTCGTAGCTGACCATCTGCGCCGAGGCGCGTAGCGCGCCGAGGAATGCGTACTTCGAGTTGGAGGCCCAGCCGGCGATGATCACGCCGTAGACCTCCATCGAGGTGATGGCCATCAGG
>JBDTNU010000577.1:0-2689 GCA_039933535.1 Caldimonas sp.
ACCTCGGCGTCGACTTCCTGCCGGTCGAGCGCGTGCTGCAGATCGGCTCGGCCAAGGGCGTCGCGCGATTGCTGCAACGCGCCGGGCGGAGCGGCCACGCACCGGGGCGCGCCAGCCGGATCACGCTGGTGCCGACCAACACGCTCGAGCTCGTCGAAGCGGTCGCGGCGCGACGTGCCGCGCAGGCGGGCCAGATCGAAAAGCGCGCCACGCCCGACAAGCCGTTCGACGTGCTCGTGCAGCACCTCGTCACGATCGCGCTCGGCGGCGGCTTCGTCGCCGACGAGCTGTACGACGAAGTGCGCCACGCCTGGGCTTATCGCAAGCTGACCCGTGCCGAGTTCCAGTGGGCGCTCGACTTCGTCGTCAAGGGCGGCGACAGCCTGGCCGCCTATCCGGAGTACCACCGCGTCAAGGAGGTCGACGGGCTCTACCGCGTTCCCGACCGCGGCGTGGCACGCCGGCACAAGCTCGGCATCGGCACGATCGTCTCCGATTCGTCGATGCAGGTGAAGTACCTTTCCGGCGGACGCATCGGCACGGTCGAAGAAGGCTTCATCGCGCGCCTGCGTCCGGGCGACCACTTCGTGTTCGCGGGACGCAGCCTCGAGTTCATCCGCACCGAGGAGATGACCGCCTACGTGAAGCGCGCCGTCGGCAAGCGTGGCGCGATGATCAGCTGGGCGGGCGCCAAGATGCCGCTCTCGAACGAGCTGTCCGACGCCGTGCTCGACGTCCTGGCCGGCGCCGCGCAAGGCGACTTCTTCGAGCCCGAGCTCGAAGCGGCGCGGCCGATGCTCGAAACGCAGGCTCTTCTTTCGCGCATCCCGACGCCGAAGACGATCTTGATCGAGAAGCTCGTCTCGCGCGAAGGCCAGCACCTCTTCATCTATCCCTTCGCCGGCCGCAACGCGCACATCGGCCTGGGCAGCCTGCTGGCCTGGCGGATGGCGAAGGACGCGCCCAACACCTTCAGCATCTCGATCAACGACTACGGTTTCGAGTTGCTGAGCGCCTTGCCCGTCGACACCGCGGGCCTGCGCGACCAGGGCCTGTTCGACGAAGGCGATCTGCTGCATGACGTGCTGGCCAGCCTGAACTCGAGCGAGCTGGCGCGCCGGCGTTTCCGCGAGATCGCGCGCGTGTCGGGGCTCGTCTCCACCGGCTATCCCGGCCAGCCCAAGAGCACGCGCCAGCTGCAGGCGTCGAGCACGCTGTTCTACGAGGTCTTTCGCAAATACGACGCCGACAACATGCTGCTCAGCCAGGCGCAGAGCGAAGTGCTGAGCCAGGAGCTCGACATCAAGCGGCTTGCGGCGGTGCTGAAGCGCATGCGCGAGCAGAAAGTCGTGTTCGTCGAGCTCGCGGTGCCGAGCCCGTTTGCCCTGCCGCTGATGGTCGAGCGCTTTCGCGAGCAGTTGTCGACCGAAAAGCTCAAGGATCGGCTCGAGCGGATGCTGAAGGAGATGGAGCGCGAGGCGGAGAAGTCGTAGGCGATCGAGCGGTTCGCGACACCGTGGCGTCGTCGTACATACTGGCTTTCACTCGAGCGAGGGCGCGTCTTGGAGCGGATCGATGCGGTGGTGGTGGGTGCGGGCGTGGTCGGCCTCGCGGTGGCTCGCTCGCTCGCCTTGCGTGGGCTCGAAACACTCGTGCTCGAAGCCGAATCAGGCATCGGCAACGGCATCAGCTCGCGCAACAGCGAAGTGATCCATGCCGGCATCTACGACGCGGCAGGATCGCTGAAGGCACGACTGTGCGTGGCCGGTCGCGAGGCGCTCTATCCGTACTGCGAGACGCATGGCGTCGGCCACGAGCGCTGCGGCAAGCTGGTCGTGGCAAGCACGCCCGGCCAGGTCGAGTCGCTCCGGTCGATCGAGCAGCGTGCCATCGGCAACGGCGTGACAGCTCTGCGCTGGCTCGGCGGCGCGGAAGCCCGCGAGCTGGAGCCGGCGCTGCGAGTCGAGGCCGCGCTGCTTTCCAGCGTCACCGGCATCGTCGACAGTCACGCGCTGATGCTGGCCTACCTGGGCGATCTCGAGCGGGCCGGCGGCGGCCTCGTGCTGCGTTCGCCACTCGAGCGCGCGTTCGTTCGCGAAGGTGGGTTCGTGTTGCAGGTCGGCGGTGCGGCGCCGCTGGAGATCGAAGCCGGCATCCTGGTCAACGCCGCCGGCTTGCATGCTCCGGCGCTGGCCCGCCGCATCGACGGGCTGGACTCCGAACACATTCCCAGACCTTCGTTCGCGAAGGGCAACTACTTCTCGCTGGCCGCTCGCTCGCCCTTTTCGCGACTCATCTATCCGGTGCCCGAGCCGGGCGGGCTGGGCGTGCATCTGACGCTCGATCTCGCCGGACAGGCCCGGTTCGGGCCCGACGTGGAATGGCTCGCCGTCGATTCGCCCGACGCCATCGACTACGCCGTCGACCCGGTCCGCAGCGCCGCGTTCTACGCCGCCATCCGGCGCTACTGGCCAGGCCTGAAGGAGGGCTCCCTGACGCCGGCCTACAGCGGTGTCAGGCCCAAGCTGCAGGGTCCCGGCGAACCGGTGCGCGACTTCATGTTGCAAGGGCCGCAGGCGCACGGCGTCGCCGGGCTGATGAACCTGTTCGGCATCGAATCGCCGGGGCTGACCGCGAGCCTCGCGATCGCGGCGGAGGTCGTGCGACGGCTCGGTCTTTGACGTTGGCC
>JBDTNU010000578.1:0-2688 GCA_039933535.1 Caldimonas sp.
CGAGAAACAGGACGCCGTGGTGCGCGAGGGAAGCCTCGCCGGGTCGCGGCGGCGAGCCTCCACCGACGAGCGCCGCAGCCGACGCGGTGTGATGCGGCGCGCGCAGAACGCGTTGCCCCCAGCGCGCCGCCCTGAAGACGCCGGCCACGCTCAGGATCGCCGCCGATTCCAGTGCCGCTTCATGCGAAAGCTCGGGCAGCAGGCCGCCGAGACGTTGGGCGAGCATCGACTTGCCGGTGCCCGGAGGCCCGACCATCAGCAGACTCAACTCGCCCGCAGCGGCGATCTCGAGCGCACGCTTGGCGCCGGCCTGGCCTTTGACATCGCGCAGGTCCGGCAAGGGCGGCGGCTCACTGCGGCGCAAGGGCTCTGGCTCGCGCAACCCGCTGGCATCGGCCGCGTCGCCGGGCAGCAGGGCGCGCACGACGTCGAGCAGGTGTGTTGCGCCGCGAACCAACAGGCCGCCCACCGAGGCGGTCTCGTCGGCGCTCGCTTCAGGCAGAACCAGGGTTCGGGCGCGCTCGATCGACGTCGCCGTGCGGTGCAGCGCGAGTCCCACCGCGAGTGCACCGTGCACCGGGCGAAGCTCGCCGCCGAGTGAAAGCTCGCCCGCGAATTCGAACGCCTCGAGCCGTGCTGCGTCGATGTGACCCGCCGCAGCGAGGATGCCGAGGGCGATCGGCAGATCGAAGCGGCCCGATTCTTTCGGCAGGTCGGCCGGAGCCAGGCTGACGGTCACCCGCTTGTTGTGCGGGAACTCGAGCCCGCTCGTCTGCAGTGCGGCGCGCACGCGCTCGCGCGATTCCTTGACTTCGGTGTCGGCGAGACCGACGAGCGTGAAGCTCGGCAGGCCGTTCGCGAGATGCACCTCGACCGTCACCGCAGGTGCTTCGAGCCCGCGCAGGGCACGGCTGTGAACGACGGCGAAGGCCATGGTGGGTGGGGGCACTGTGAGCGTGGCGGATTGTCGAGCGCCGGGCGGCGCAGCGCGCGGGTGCACCTGAACGAGGGCACCAGTGCGGTGCGAGCGGCAGGACGCAACGGGCGCTCCCGTGGTGCTTCGAGCTCGACATCAAGGCGGCGAAGCGCCTCGTAGTGGGGCAGCGGCCGAGAAGTGCGCTTGGCACGCAACGTGCAGAAGTGACGTGAACCTCAACCGACCCTCCTGGGAGCCCTGATGAAGAAGAAATCGATCATTGTTTCGTCGTTCTTGTCGCTGGGCGCGTTTGGCGCCATGGCGCAGGCGACCGCACCGGCGCCGGCACCTGAGCCCACTCCTTCGCCCTTCAGCGCGAACATCAACCTCACGACCAAGTACAAGTTCCGCGGCCAGGACCAGGGGAACACAAACTTCTTCTCGCCCGCCTTGCAAGGCGGCTTCGACTGGTCCAGCAACGGCTTCTATCTTGGCAACTGGAACTCGAACATCGGCTTCACGAACGCCGGCCTCGAGATGGACTTCTACGGCGGCTACAAGGGCGAGATCGCCAAGGACTTCGGCTACGACGTCGGCATCCTGCAGTACTACTACCCGCAGAAGGACAAGGAAGTCAACTTCAACGTGACCGAGCTCTACGGCGCGCTGAGCTGGCAGTGGCTGACGGTCAAGTACTCGCATACCGTCTCGAAGGACTATTTCGGCATCGGCGCGATCCAGGAACTCGCCGGTTCGAGCCCGCGTCCCTCCGGCCGCAATACCGGCTACATCGAGGCGGCCGCCAACTTCCCGATCGACAAGTGGACGATCAACACGCACATCGGCTACACGCGCTATTCGAGCGGCCTGCGCAACGCCACGTTCGACGGCGGCGAAGGCGCTGTGAGCGTTGGCGTGCCGAACTACTACGACTACAAGGTCGGCGTCACCTACGACCTGGGCTCGGGCTTCTCCGTCGCTGGCGCGGTTCTCGGTGCGAGCAAGAAGAGCTTCTACGGGGACATCAACAAGACCCGCGCGATCTTCACGCTCAGCAAGACCATGTGATCGCCGCTGGCGCGC
Organism: Caldimonas sp.; assembly: GCA_039933535.1. Classification (GTDB taxonomy): domain Bacteria; phylum Pseudomonadota; class Gammaproteobacteria; order Burkholderiales; family Burkholderiaceae_C; genus Schlegelella_A. The sequence goes on from JBDTNU010000578.1 coordinate 2,000, forward strand.
CGAAGGGGCGCGCCGGACGACGGCAGTTCTTCAATCTTTTCGGGAAGGGAGTGCGACCATGAAAATGGTGACCGCGATCGTCAAGCCGTTCAAGCTCGACGAAGTTCGTGAGGCCTTGAGCGCCATCGGCGTCCAGGGAGTCACAGTGACTGAAGTCAAGGGCTTCGGACGCCAGAAGGGGCACACGGAGCTCTATCGCGGCGCCGAGTACGTCGTCGATTTCCTGCCCAAGGTCAAGATCGAGGCCGCCGTCGATGACGCGATCGTCGACCGCGTCATCGAGGCCATCGAGGCGGCGGCACGCACCGGCAAGATCGGCGACGGCAAGGTCTTCGTCTCGACGCTCGAACAGGTCGTTCGCATCCGAACCGGCGAGACCGGCAAGGACGCCCTCTGAGGCCACAAGAACAACACGCCATGAACAAACTTCTTATCGCCTTCGTTTTCAGCCTGTTCGCGCTCGCCTCGGGGGAGAGCGCGTTCGCCCAGGCCGCGTCGGATGCAGCATCGGGCGCAGTCGCGGCCACCGCGCCGATGGCCGCTTCGGCACCGATGGCCGAGGCCGCCACGGCATCGGCAGCCGACGCTTCCGCGTCCGCCGCATCGGCACCGCCGGCCGCCGTGCCCAACAAGGGCGACGTCGCCTGGATGATCGTCGCCACCGCGCTGGTCATCATGATGTCGGTGCC
>JBDTNU010000579.1:0-2676 GCA_039933535.1 Caldimonas sp.
CCTCGACCGACGCCGACAAGGCCGAGCACGCCAAGAAGCGCATCGCCGAGATCACGGCCGAAGTCGAAGTGGGCAAGATCTACGAAGGCCCGATCACCAAGATCCTCGACTTCGGTGCGCTCGTGAACCTGCTGCCCGGCAAGGACGGCCTGCTCCACATCAGCCAGATCGCGCACCAGCGCGTCGAGAAGGTGACCGACTTCCTGAAAGAAGGCCAGATCGTCCGCGTCAAGGTGCTCGAGACCGACGAGAAGGGTCGCGTCAAGCTCTCGATGAAGGCGCTGCTCGACCGCGAGCAGCCGCCGCGTGAACAACACGCGCATCAAGAGTGACGGCATTCGTTCCTGTAGCGTCGTGAAAGCGATCGAGATCGAGAAGCCCGGCGGGCCGGAAGTGCTTCGCCTCACCGAGCGACCGATGCCGGTTGCCGGTTCGGGAGAGCTGCTGATCAAGGTGGCCGCGTCGGGCATCAACCGGCCCGACGTGCTTCAGCGCAAGGGCCTTTATCCGGTGCCGCACGGTGCATCGGATCTGCCCGGCCTGGAAGTCGCGGGGACCATCGTCTCGGGCGACGTCGACGCGTTGAAGTCAGCGGGCTTTGCGGTCGGCGATCGCGTCTGCGCACTGGTCGCGGGCGGCGGTTATGCGGAGTATTGCGTCGCGCCCGTGGGCCAGTGCCTGGCGTCGCCGGCCAAGCTGAGCGACATCGAGGCGGCCAGCCTGCCCGAGACATTCTTCACCGTCTGGTCCAACGTCTTCGACCGCGTTCATCTGCAGCCGGGCGAGACGCTGCTGGTACAAGGCGGCAGCAGCGGCATCGGCGTCACCGCGATCCAGTTGGCGAAAGCGCACGGCGCGACCGTGATCGTGACCGTCGGCTCGGACGACAAGGCGGCGGCGTGCCTGGCGCTCGGCGCCGACCACGCCATCAACTACAACAAACATGATTTCGCGGCCGAGGTGCTTCGCATCACGGCCAAGGCCGGTGCCAACGTCATCCTCGACATGGTCGCGGGCAGCTACATCGAGCGGGAGTTGAGCTGCCTTGCGCCGGACGGCCGGCTGGCGATCATCGCGGTGCAGGGCGGAACCGACGCAAAGGTCGACGCCGGCCTGGTGCTGCGCCACCGCCTCACGATCACGGGCTCGACGCTGCGGCCACGCTCGATCGCCTTCAAGAGCGCTATCGCCGCGGCGCTGAAGAAGTCGGTCTGGCCGTGGCTCGAAAGCGGCAAGGTCAAGCCCGTCATTCACGAGGTCTTTCCCGCCGCCGAGGCGGCGCGTGCCCACGCGCTGATGGAATCGAATCGCCACATCGGCAAACTGGTGCTCGCGTGGTGAGCAATGGTTCGCGCCGCACCAGGCTGGTCGTCGGCAACTGGAAGATGAACGGCGGCCGCGCGAGCAATTCGGTTCTGCTCGACGCGCTGAAGGCGTCCGGGCCGTTCGCCGCCACCGTCGCGGTCTGCGTGCCGGCACCCTACCTTCGCGACGTCGCGGCCTCGCTGGCGAGCAGCGCCATCGCCTGGGGCGCGCAGGACTGTTCGAGCCACGCCTCGGGTGCATTCACGGGCGAGGTCTCGGCGGCCATGCTGGCCGAGTTCGGCTGTCGCTACGTCATCGTCGGTCACTCGGAGCGGCGTGCGATGCACGGCGAAAGCGATCGTCTCGTCGCCGAGAAGGCGGCGCGCGTGCTGGCGAGCGGCATGACGCCGATCGTCTGCGTCGGCGAGACGCTCGCAGAGCGCGAAGCGGGTCAGACCGAATCCGTCGTTGCCCGACAACTCGGCGCCGCCATCGAATTGCTCGGCGATGCGATCGCGCAGTCCGTCGTTGCCTACGAGCCGGTCTGGGCCATCGGCACGGGCAAGACCGCCAGCCCCGCGGAAGCGGAGGCCGTCCATGCCAGCTTGCGGGCCCAACTGGCTGCGGCCGGCACGGCGGCCGCGAACGTTTCCATCCTGTACGGCGGCAGCGTCAAGGCTGACAACGCGGCGTCGCTGTTCGCGCAAGGCAACATCGACGGCGGCCTGATCGGCGGCGCGGCGTTGAATGCGGAACAGTTCGCCGCCATCTGCAAGGCCGCGGCGTGAAGCGCGCGCCTCGCCTCGGACCCATCGGAGTCGAACAAGAATGAACATCGTCATGAACCTGGTGCTCGCGCTGCAGATCATTGCAGCGCTGGTGATGATCGGCCTGGTCCTGATCCAGCACGGCAAGGGCGCCGACATGGGTGCCTCTTTCGGCAGCGGCGCCTCGGGCAGCCTGTTCGGCGCGACCGGAAGTGCGAACTTCCTTTCGCGTTCCACGGCGGTCTGCGCCGCGGTGTTCTTCGTCTGCACGCTCTCGCTGGCGTATACCTCGAACGACCGCCCCAAGGCTTCCGCCGCCAGCATCCTCGACCGCCCCTCGACGACGGCTTCCGCGCCGACCATCAGTGCCTCGGGCGCGGCGGCGATCCCGGTTCCCGCAAGCGGGGCGGCGATTGCGCCCGTGCCCGTTCCGGCGGCGCCGGTCGCCGCTTCCGGCGCGGGTGCGATTCCGCAGAAGTAGATGCGCCTCAGCTAGAATTCGCGGTTGCCCGGTGAGCCATTCCTCATGCCAGCCGAAGCAACGAACAAGAGTGCCGCCGACGTGGTGAAATTGGTAGACACGCTATCTTGAGGGGGTAGTGGC
>JBDTNU010000580.1:0-2671 GCA_039933535.1 Caldimonas sp.
ATCAAGCACGGCCTCGAGCCCAAGGCCGAAGGCGGCCAGCTCACCGTCTCGGCCGAGATCGTGCATGGCAAGCTCGCCGTCACCATCGCCGACACGGGGCTCGGCTTCGGCAAGGCCGAGACCGCCGGCACGGGCATCGGCCTGGCCAACATCCGCGAGCGGCTGAAGCTGCTCTACGGCGATCGAGCGTCGATGGTCGTCGCCGACAACGCGCCGAGCGGCACCGTCGTCACCCTGACCGTTCCCTACCAGGCGCAGATGCGCGAAGGAGCCAGTGCATGAAGTCCGGATTCGGCTGGGGTCGCTTCATCGCCACCTCGCTGTTGCTGGCCTTCGTGGCCATCGTCATCGGCCTGGCCGTCGCCTGGTCGTTCCTGCCGCTCGACCACACCACGATCTCGATCGACGACGAGACGGTGCGGCTCTCGGGCATCGACGGCTGGCGCATCGCCGTGGTGATCGCGGCGGGGAGCGCCTTCGTGTTGATCGCGCTGATCGTCGGCGTGCTCGCCGTCGTCTTTGCGCTGCTCGCCGCGGCGCTGTCCATCGTCGTGGCGCTGACCATCGTCATCGCCACGCTGGCGCTGGTCGCTTCGCCGATCCTCGTGGTCGCCTGGGCGATCTGGCGGCTCACCCGCTCGACGAACGACGCGCGCCCCGTGGCCGCCTAGGGCCGACGGCATACTTCGAGGACCATGACCACCGCCCTGATTGCCGACGACGAACGCCTGCTGCGCGAGCAATTGCGCGCGCGACTGGCCGAGGTCTGGCCCGAGCTCGAGGTCGTGGCCGAGGCCAAGAACGGCGCCGAAGCCGTCGATCTGGCCGAGCGTCTGCATCCCGATCTCGTCTTCCTCGACATCCGCATGCCCGGCATGAACGGCATCGAGGCGGCACGCGCGATCGCCCAGTTGCCGGTCGACGAGGACGACGACGACGGCGGCAAGCCCTGGCGCGGTTGCGAGATCGTCTTCATCACGGCCTACGATCAATACGCGATCGAGGCCTTCGAGCAAGGCGTGGTCGACTATGTGCTCAAGCCCGCCGAACGCGAGCGCCTGCAAGTCACTGTCGACCGGGTGCGCAAGCGCCTCGCCAACCGGGCGGTCAGCGACGAAGCGCCGGACGCGCACGGCATGCAAGGCCTGCTGCAGAAGCTCGCCGAGAAGATGAACCCTGGCGCGGTGCCGCGCCTGCGCTGGATCCAGGCAACCGTCGGCACGAGCATCCAGATGATCCCGGTCGAAGACGTCCTGTTCTTCATCTCGGACGAGAAGTACACCCGCGTGCAGACCGCATCGATCGAAGCGTTGATCAGAAAGCCGATCAAGGAGCTGATCGCCGAGCTCGACGCCGAGCTGTTCTGGCAGATCCATCGCTCGACGCTGGTCAACGCCCGTGCCATCGCCGGCGTGACCCGCGACCTGCGCGGTCGCCAACTCGTGGCGGTGCGCGGCCACCCTGAAAAGCTCGAGGTGAGCCGCAGCTACGCCGGGCTGTTCAAGGGGATGTAGCGGCGGCCCGCAGCGCCGCTGCGGCGCTCAGGTCAACGGCTTGATCAGGAAGTCGGGGTGCAGTCCGAAGCCGCCGAGACCGGCGATGCCCATGACAAGCCCGAACACGCTCGGGATCATCGCCAGCCAGAACAGCCAGGCCAGATGGGTCAACGCGGTGACGGCGAGCAGCGCGATCGCGATCGCGATCGCCGCCTCGGCCAGGTCGAACTGGTCATCGCGGAAGTTGAGCGCGTCGTAGGTCTTCTGCGCCTCCTCGGCCTGCACCCTGAGCGCCTCCTTCTTCACGTTCTGGCTCTTCGCCAGCTCCTGGTACTTGGCGATCGACGCGTCGTAGCCGGCGCGTGCCGGCTCGGGCGCCGCGGCGCGCGCCTGGGTCATCTGCTCGACCGTCGCCAGCGCGATTTCCTCGCGGATGTTGCGCGCCTGGTAGTAGCCCCAGGAATCGATCTTGTCGGTCTGCGCCGCCAACATGCCCTGAACGATGTTGTCGTCCTTGACGTTGCAGATGCCGAGAAAGGTGGCCAGCACGGCGACCGTCACGGCGACCATGGCGTTGAGCCGGCCATGCTCGCGATGCAGGGCGTTGTCTTCCTCGAGGTCTTCGATGGCTTCCAGCGGGTCGATGTCCATGGGCTTTCCTGGTGTCAGGCGGCGTTCTTGGCCGCCAGGGTTTCCTGCTTTGCAGACGCCGCGCGAGCGGCCGCCGCGGCGCGCAGGGCCTTGAGTTTCTCGCGCGGATCGACGACCACTTCGGCCTCCTTCAGCTTCATCTCTGCGACGAAGCGGCTCGGCACGCCGGCCACCGTCTCGCGGCCGCGCTTGCGACGACCGAGCGTACTCACGACGAGCGTTGCGCGCGCCCGGGTGATCCCGACGTACATGAGCCGGCGCTCTTCCTCGATACGGACGCTGGCGGCGAGTTCCTCTTCGCCCTCGGCGCCCCGAAACGGCAGCAGCCCCTCGTTGACGCCGGCCAGCACCACGTGCGGCCACTCGAGTCCCTTGGCGGCATGCAGGGTCGAGAGCGTGACGACGTTCTGGTCGTCGCCGCGCTCGGCCAGGCTGACGATCACCGAGATCGACTGCGCGACCTCGAGCACGCTCTTCGCCTCGACCTCGTCGCCGGTCGCCTCCGAGCCGGTGCCGCCGCAGCG
>JBDTNU010000581.1:0-2669 GCA_039933535.1 Caldimonas sp.
GCTCTCGGTTCACGTCATGGACCAGACGCGGGCCGACCTTGCCGCCGAAGGCAAGAGCCACGCGATGTCGGCCGGCGAGCAGCTCGTCGAACGAATGGTCAAGGAACTGAAGCGCCCCGGGCGTGCCGGGGGTGGCGGCTTCTACGACTATCCCCAGGGCGCGGCCAAGCGCCTGTGGCCAGGGCTGAAGACGATGTTCGAATCGAGCGAGGTCTCGTCGTCCGCCGCCGCCGAGCTCGAAATGCTGAGTCGCCGCTTCCTCTATCGCCAGTCGATCGAGACGGTGCGCTGCCTCGCCGAAGGCGTGCTCACGAGCGCGCACGAGGCCAACATCGGTTCCATCTTCGGCATCGGCTTTCCGGCCTGGACCGGCGGTGCGATCCAGTTCATCGCCTCCGAGGGCCGCGAGCGCTTTCTCGCTCGTGCCGACGAGCTTGCTGCGCGCTACGGCGAGCGCTTCGCCCTGGCGCCGGAAGCGCGCGCGGCGATCCCGCTGGCCTGAGGAAAATCACTTCAGCGTCAGGATCCACTGCACGAGCTGTCTGGCCTCGGCCTCGCTGACCTGCGGATTGGCCGGCATGACAGCAACGCCCCAGACGCCGGTGCCGCCCTTGATCACCTTCTGCGAGAGCCTGGCCACTGCGTCGGGCTGGCCGGCGTATTTGGCGGCGACGTCCTTGTAGGCCGGGCCGATCACCTTCTGGCCGACTGCATGGCAGGCCATGCAGTTCTTCTTCTGCGCCAGCTCCGGGCTGGCCCACGCCGGAGCCGCGGCCATGCAGATGATCACGAATGGGGCGAAGACTGTGGATTTCATGAGGGCCTCGGGGGGCAGTTGCGGCACCGCGCTCGGCTACCATCAGCATAACGGTCGCAAATTTGCTCGCGTTGACCCCGCGGTCGCCTCGCAACCGCGGTTACGGGCAGGAGAACTTCATGCTGTTCGTCGCCATCGGCGTCCTGATCATCATCCTCAAGATCGCCGAGGTCGGGCCATTCGGCACGTGGAACCTGGAGTTCTTCGGCGACCTCTGGAAGTTCACCATTCCCTTTCTCTGCGCCATCGCCTGGTGGATCTACTCCGACAGGTCGGGCTTGAACAAGCGTCGCGAAATAGAACGCATGGAAAAGAAGAAGCAGAACCGGCGCGAGGAAAACCTCGTATCGCTCGGCATGAACCCTCGCGCCCGGCGCAAAAAGTAGCGCTGGTCAGTCGCCGTCGAGCACGGCACCCAGGCTCGCGCTCGACGCGTTCTTCGCGAACTTGGCCAGTACGCCACGCGTGTAGCGCGCCTTCGGTGCGACCCAAGCGGCGCGGCGCCGCGCGATCTCGGCGTCGTCGACGTTGAGCTGCACCAGCAGGCGATGCGCGTCGATCGTGATCGAATCGCCTTCCTCGACCAGCGCGATCGTGCCGCCGGCAAAGGCTTCCGGCGCCACATGCCCGACCACCATGCCCCACGTGCCACCCGAGAACCGCCCGTCGGTGACGAGACCGACCGATTCGCCCAGGCCCTGGCCGATCAGCGCTCCGGTCGGCGCGAGCATCTCCGGCATCCCGGGCGCGCCCTTGGGACCCAGGTAGCGCAGCACCATCACATCGCCGGCAACGATGCGGCGATCAAGGATCGCGGTCATCGCCGACTGCTCGTCTTCGAAGACGCGCGCCGGCCCGGTGATCACCGGGTTCTTCAGCCCGGTGATCTTGGCCACCGCGCCTTCGGGCGAGAGGTTGCCTTTCAGGATCGCCAGGTGGCCGTGTGCGTACATCGGCTTGTCGATGGACCGGATCACGTCCTGATCGGCGCGCGGCACGGCCGGGATCTCGGCGAGCGACTCGGCCACGGTCTTGCCGGTGATCGTGATGCAGTCCCCATGCAGCAGGCCGGCCTCGAGCAGCACCTTCATCACTTGCGGAATGCCGCCGGCGCGGTGCAGGTCGACGGCCATGTAGCGCCCGGACGGCTTCAGGTCGCAGAGCACAGGGACCTTCTGCCGAATGCGCTCGAAGTCGTCGATCGTCCATTCCACCTCGGCGGCGTGCGCCATGGCCAGGAAATGCAGCACGCCGTTGGTCGAGCCGCCGGTGGCCATGATCACGGCGACCGCGTTCTCGATGCTCTTTCTCGTCACGATGTCGCGCGGCTTCAGGTTCTTGCGCACCGCCTCGACCAGCACCCGCGCCGCGGCCTTGGCGCTGACGACGATCTCGTCATGCACGTTGGCCATCGTGCTCGAGCCGGGCAGGCTCATGCCGAGCGCCTCGATCGCCGAGCTCATCGTGTTGGCGGTGTACATCCCGCCGCAGGAACCGGTGCCGGGAATGGCACGGCGCTCGATCTCGCCCAGGTCTTCGGCGTTCATGGTGCCGGCGGTGAAGCGGCCGACCGCTTCGAACACGCTGACGATGCTGAGGTCCTCGCCCTTGTAGCGGCCCGGCAGGATGGTTCCGCCATAGACATAGATGGCGGGCACGTTGGCGCGCAGGATGCCCATCATTCCGCCCGGCATGTTCTTGTCGCATCCGCCCACGACGAGCACGCCGTCCATCCACTGACCGCCGACCGAGGTCTCGATGCAGTCGGCGATGACCTCGCGCGAGACCAGGCTGTACTTCATTCCCTCGGTGCCCATGGCCATGCCGTCGCTGATCGTCGGCGTGCCGAAGA
>JBDTNU010000582.1:0-2647 GCA_039933535.1 Caldimonas sp.
GCCTATGGCGCGGGGCTGACGCGCACGCTGCTCATGACGTACAACCCGGCGCTGTTCGCGGCGGGCGCCGCGTGCCTGGTTGCCGCTGGCGGCGTGCTGTTGATCCGTGTAGCGGCCCGTCCCGCGGTCGCGGCCGTCGCGACATAGCGGCGACGAACGCCAGTCTTCGAAAGGGCACGAGCCGATGGACCAGAAACAGAAGGACGACGGAATGCTGATCTACGTCGGCGGCCGCATGGTGACGGCCGAGGGCCGGCTCGCCGGCCCCGACGCCAAGCTGTACGCTCACGCCTCCACCACCTGCTTCATCTTCGACGCCCCATGAGATTCCTCCACACCATGCTCCGCGTGGGCAACCTGCAGCGCTCCATCGATTTCTACACCGGCGTGATGGGCATGCAGCTGCTGCGCACGACCGACCGGCCGGATCAAAAGTACTCGCTGGCCTTCGTCGGCTACGCCTCGAACCCGGAGCAGGCGGAGATCGAGCTCACCTACAACCACGGCGTGAGCGAATACGAGCTCGGCAGCGCCTACGGACACATCGCGATCGGCGTGGCCGACGCGAAAGCCGCCTGCGAGAAGATCCGCGCCGGTGGCGGCGCCGTGACGCGAGAAGCCGGCCCCGTCAAGGGCGGGTCGACGGTGATCGCCTTCGTCACCGATCCCGACGGCTACAAGATCGAGTTGATCGAGCGCGACGTCTAGTCAGGCCAGGCGAAGCGCGCTCGCCTGCGCAGCAAGGCGAGCGATCCGCGGCCAGTCCTCGGCCGCGAGCGCGTCGGCGGGGGTGAGCCACGAGCCGCCGACCACCTTCACGTTCGGCAGCGCCAGCCAGGCCGGCGCCGAGTCGATGCCGATCCCGCCGGTCGGGCAGAACGCGATGTCGGCGAACGGGCTGGCCCAGGCCTTGAGCATCGCCGCACCGCCTGCGGCCGAAGCCGGGAAGAACTTGAGGAAACGGAAGCCGTCGTCGGCCGCCTGCATGACTTCGCTCGCCGTCGCCACGCCCGGCAACAACGGCAAGGCGAGATCTCGACACGCGCCTGCCACCGTCGCGCTGTAGCCGGGACTGACTGCGAAGCGCGCTCCGGCCGCATGCGCCGAGCGCGCGTCGGCGGCATTGCGCAGCGTTCCGGCGCCGACGATGGCATCTGGCACGGCGCGCGCGATCGCTTCGATCGCGGCCAGCGCCGCCGTCGTTCGCAAGGTGACCTCGAGCACGCGAACGCCGCCTTCGAGCAAGGCACGCGCCATCGGCACGGCGTGCTCGACGCGCTCGATCACGATCACCGGGATCACCGGACCATGCGACGCGAGGGCCAAGGGCTCGAGCGGCGGCGGCGTCATAGCCATGTGCAGGCGCCTTCCTCGGCCGACAGCACGTTCCTGCGCATGCCGGCAAACAATTCGCGACCGAGGTCGTGCCCGTTGCGAACAGCCGTCTCCGGCGCGAAAGGAGCGACTTCGCGGGCCGCCCATTCGGCGGCGTCGACGAGCGCTTCGAGCCTGCCGCTCGCCGCGTCGACGCGGATCACGTCGCCGTCGCGCACCTTGCCGAGCGCGCCGCCGGCGAGCACCTCGGGGCTGACGTGGATGGCCGCCGGCACCTGACCCGAAGCGCCGCTCATCCGACCATCGGTGACCAGCGCGACGCGAAAGCCCTGCTTCTGCAGCACGCCGAGCGGCGGCGTCAGCTTGTGCAGCTCGGGCATGCCATTGGCCCGCGGTCCCTGGAACCGAATCACGACAACCACGTCGCGGTCGAGCCGGTGTTCGGCAAATGCCTCGTGCATCGCTTCCTGGGAATCGAAGACCGCCGCCGGCGCCTCGACGACCCACCGGTCGGACGGCACCGAAGAGACCTTGATCACGGCGCGACCGCAATTGCCCTCGAGCAGCTTCAGTCCGCCTTCCTCGCTGAACGGCCGGCCGGCCGGCCGCAGCACCGAATCGTCGCCGCTCGGCGCGGCAAGCGCCGACCAGGCGACGCGCCCCTGATCGCGATGCGGAACCTGCGTGTAGTCGGCCATGCCACCGGCGGCGACGGTGATGACATCGGGGTGCATGCAGCCGCTGTCGAGCAGCTCGCGGATCACGAAGCCCGGCCCGCCCGCGGCCTGGAACTGGTTCACGTCGGCCGTGCCGTTCGGGTAGATGCGGGCGATCAGCGGCGTGAGGTGGGAGAGGGCCGAGAAGTCTGTCCAGTCGATGACGATGCCGGCCGAGCGCGCGACCGCGACCCAGTGGATCAGGTGATTGGTCGAGCCCCCGGTCGCGAGCAGCGCCACCATCGCGTTGACGATGCTCCGCTCGTCGACGAGCCGGCCGATAGGCGTGAAGCGTGCTTCGCCGCCAGGCGCTGCGTCGGCCCAGCCCGCGTTGGCCAGAACCAGACGCACCGCCTCGTCGGTCAGCGCATCGCGCAACGCGGCATGCGGATGGACGAACGCAGCGCCCGGGACATGCAGGCCCATCGCCTCGAGCAGCATCTGGTTGCTGTTGGCCGTGCCGTAGAAGGTGCAAGTGCCCGGCCCGTGATACGACGCCGCTTCGGCGGCATAGAGCGCATCGCGGCCGACCTTGCCGAGCGCGAACTGTTCGCGCACCTTGGTCTTCTCGGTGTTCGGAAGGCCGCTGCCCATCG
>JBDTNU010000583.1:0-2647 GCA_039933535.1 Caldimonas sp.
TGCTTCTTTGCGCGAGCAGAGCATCCTCACGCCGCCCGACCATGATCAGCTCGGCCCCAGCGCTCAGGATCGCGCGCGACATTTCCCGGCCCAAGTAGCCCGCCGCTCCCGTAAGTAGGACAACGCGACCGTTCAGTTCCGTCACCATAGGGAAGGCAGGAGCAAGCGTTCTGGGACTTCGGGGAGCTCGGATCGGATCAAGTGCATCTGATCTTCGTCCAGCGCCGGTTCGCCAAACAGCGATATCAACTCGTCGAGCTGGGTCGACGTTTCTGTGCCCAGGACCAGGGTCGTGACCCAGGGAAAGTAGCGCACGTAGGCTACGCAGAGATCTGCCGCGCTCTTGCGTCCGAGAGCCAGGACCAATGACTTGATTCGGTCGACGAACTCGTCGCGTTCCGAAAACCAGACCGGCCAGGACTCAGCCTCATTGATGAGCAGCCCCTGCAGGAAAACGCTCCGGGCGTGGACACGGACATCAGGTCGGAGCGCCAGCGTTGTCACGAAATCTCCGGTCAGCCAGCGCCTGTCGACCAGGTTGAAAGGGATTTGGAGGTGCGTGATGCGGGCGTCCGCGATGCAAGCCATCGCTTCAGATGGTGAATAGACAGATGCTCCCATCGCTCCAAGCACACCTCGTGTTCGCAGCTCTTCCACCCGGGCCATCGCGGCCCCGTTCCAACGGTGCATGTCGGCACTGTGGTGGAACATGAGGACATCGAGGTAGTGCCTGCGAAGGTCTCGGCAGGATCCGTAGACGTAGGCGTCGACCGCATCGCGAACCTCACGCGTCGACGCGTCGTCGGGTAGCGCATCAAGACGAGGTAGCTTGGTCACCAGCTTCGGTCGGACTTTGTCAGCAGGGGCGAGGAATTGGCCCAGCCGAGCCTCCGCATCGCCATAGGCTCTGGCGGTATCGAGATACATGATGCCGGATCGCATCGCGAGCGAAATCATCCTGGCGGCCTCCGCGTCGCTCGGGCGACCACTTCGGTTCGTGATCCCATAGTCCGATCCGAGCTGGGCCGTGCCGAGCATGAACCTCTCATAGGCAGCATCCGGACGATAGGTCAGCGGGCCTGGACTGGATTCGCCTCTGGCTGTCGGCAGCTCAGGAAGAAAAGCGCTCCACGCCCGGGTTATCGGAAGCTCGACTTCGGCGAAGACAGAAGCCATCGCGAGGTAGTCGTCAAGCGTGTCGATCGTGGCCCTCAGATGCGACAGATCGCCATGAACGAACGAGTCCCTGCGCACAATTCCTTCCATGCCGGCGCGCTTGCGTAACGATGAGGTCACGTGCTCACGATCTGCTCTTTCCGGACTTGCCTCCGCGACCTGGCGAAGTGCGCCTACGGAAAAGACTTCGGCACTCAAACCATATGGCAAGCCGTCTGCGGGTGAACAAGTGCCCAAGTAGCTATTCCCGGTCGTCCCGAACATTTCCAGGAGAGCGTCCACGAATCGGCCGTCAGGCAGCGGATTGTCGGCCGTAGCCCGCACAACGAGATCGCCATCGGCAAGGTCGTCGACGCAACTTAGGAAGCGAGCAAGCACGTCGTTCAAGCTGCCTCGAACGACATGGATTCCTTGTTGCTGTGCCGCACTAGCCAGGACATCGTCGGTACTCTCACAGGAAGTCGCCAAGACCACCTCGCGTCCGGTGCAACCGAGTCGCAGGGCGCACAGCAAGGCGAGCGGTATCCCGGCAATCGGAAGTAGCACCTTTGCTGGCAGCCGGCTTGACGTCGTCCGCGCCTGGAGAACGATGCGGACACGCCCGATCCGGTCGACTCCGGAGGCGCTGGTCAAGGTCTGGCCCATTCGATCAAAGCTGGTCGACTAGTCGCTTACAGCCACGCGCACGGCGTTGACCACGCGCTCCTGCTGCTCCGCCGTCATCGAAGGGAAGAGCGGCAAGGACATGGCACGCGCATAGTAGAGTTCGGCCGCAGGGAAATCGCCACGTTTGAAGCCCAGCCGTTCGTAGTACGGCTGGGTGTGAATTGGGATGTAGTGCACGTTGACGCCAATCTGCGCCGCTCGCAGGGCAGCAAACACTTCGGCGCGGGTCCGCGACGTGCGGGCGTCGTCGATCTCGACCGCATAGAGATGCCAAGACGACAGACGGTCGGGCAGACGAGCGGGCAGCAGCAACGGCAAACCCTCGAGCAGGCTGTCGTAGCGATCGGCACGGGCGAGCCGCTCGGCCTGCATGGTATCGAGGCGCTTCAGCTGCGATTCCCCAAGCGCCGCCTGCAGGTCCGTCAGTCGGTAGTTGAATCCGAGCTCGCTTTGTTCGTAGACCCAGGGGCCATCGGCGGGACGCATCAGGTCGGCGGAAGCCCGTGTCATTCCGTGCGAGCGTAGCAACCGGAGCCGCTTGGCGAGCGCGGCGTTCTGGGTGGTCACCATCCCGCCCTCGGCCGTGGTAACGATCTTGACGGCGTGGAAGCTGAAGACGGTGATGTCAGCTAGTGCGCTGCCGATCGGGCGGCCCAGGTAGCTGGCGCCCGTAGCATGCGATGCATCTTCGACGATCCGAAACCCATAGCGATCGGCCAAGGCCCGGATTTCGCGCAGGTCGCAGGGGAGCCCGGCGAAATCGACCGGGATGACCACGTCCGGTAGCGCGTCGCGGCGCGCCGCG
>JBDTNU010000584.1:0-2618 GCA_039933535.1 Caldimonas sp.
CCGGCTTCATGGTCGGCAAGAAGGTCGAGAACGCGGGCATCGCGCGCGACGGCGCGAAGATGGTCACGGCCGTCGCGACGGCGCAGGTGCCCAAGCTCACGGTGCTGATCGGCGGCTCGTTCGGCGCCGGCAACTACGGCATGTGCGGCCGCGCCTATTCGCCGCGCTTCCTCTGGATGTGGCCGAACGCGCGCATCAGCGTCATGGGCGGCGAGCAGGCCTCGGCCGTGCTCGCGACGGTCAAGCGCGACGGCATCGAGTCGCGCGGCGGCTCGTGGTCCGCCGAGGAAGAGCGCGCCTTCAAGGCGCCGCTGCTCGAGCAGTACGAGCACCAGGGCCATCCGTACTACGCGAGCGCGAGGTTGTGGGACGACGGCGTCATGGATCCGGCCGACACGCGCCGCGTCCTCGGCCTTTCGCTGGCGACCACGCTGAACGCGCCGATCCCGGCGACGAAGTTCGGCGTGTTCCGGATGTGATCGTCGTGCCTGTCCACATGCGGACCTGGGCGAGCGGGCGGCGTGCTCCGCTCCATGTCCCCCGGCGAGCACCAAGCAAGCTTGGCGCTCGCCTCCTCCTAATACTTCCGCTCCGGACGCCGCCCACTCGCCCAAGTCTGGACCGTGGCAGGCGCGACATCGCGCGCATGTGTCGGTCGCATCGGCGCAGGGCACCCTGGGCCGATGCCGCGCGTACAAAGCAGAACGGGAAGAGACGAGCATGTTCACCAGGATCCTGATCGCCAACCGCGGCGAAATCGCCTGCCGCGTCATCAAGACGGCGCGCAAGATGGGCATCGCCACCGTCGCCGTGTTTTCCGACGCGGACGTCGACGCGCGCCACGTTCGCCTGGCCGACGAGGCAGTGCGCATCGGGCCACCGGCGGCGCGCGAGTCCTATCTGCTCGGCGCGAAGATCATCGAAGCCGCCAAGGCGACCGGCGCACAGGCGATCCATCCCGGCTACGGCTTTCTTTCCGAGAACGCGGCCTTCGCCGACGCTTGCGCGCAGGAAGGCATCGTCTTCATCGGCCCGCCGGCTTCGGCGATCCGCGCCATGGGCTCGAAGTCGGCGGCCAAGACCCTGATGGGCAAGGCCGGCGTGCCGCTCACCCCCGGCTATCACGGCGACGACCAGGACCCGGCGATGCTCGCCAAGGAGGCCACGAAGATCGGCTTCCCGGTGCTCATCAAGGCGAGTGCCGGCGGTGGCGGCAAGGGCATGCGGCGCGTCGACGAGGGCAAGGACTTCGCTGCCGCGCTCGCCTCGTGCCAGCGCGAGGCGAAGAGCGCGTTCGGCGACGACCGCGTCCTGGTCGAGCAGTACGTGCTGAAGCCGAGGCACATCGAGATCCAGGTCTTCGCCGACACGTTCGGCGAGTGCGTCTATCTCTTCGAGCGCGACTGCTCGGTGCAGCGCCGTCACCAGAAGGTGCTCGAGGAAGCGCCCGCGCCGGGCATGACGGCCGAGCGTCGCGCCGCGATGGGCAACGCTGCCGTCGAGGCGGCCAAGGCGGTCGGTTATGTCGGCGCCGGCACGGTCGAGTTCATCGCCCATCCCGACGGCCGCTTCTACTTCATGGAGATGAACACGCGGCTGCAGGTCGAGCACCCGGTGACGGAAATGATCACCGGCCTCGACCTCGTCGAGTGGCAGTTGCGCGTCGCTTCCGGCGAGCGTCTGCCCCTCCGGCAGGACCAGCTCTCCATCTCCGGCCACGCGATCGAGGCGCGCATCTACGCCGAGGATCCGGACCGCGGCTTCCTGCCCTCGACCGGCAAGCTCGTCTACCTGGTGCCGCCACGCGAATCGGTGCATGTTCGCGTCGACACCGGCGTCGAGGAGGGCGACTCCATCACGCCCTTCTACGACCCGATGATCGCCAAGCTGATCGTGCACGACGACAGGCGCGCCGCGGCGCTGGCTCGCATGCGCGACGCGCTGGCGAGTTACGCCATCGTCGGTGTCGCCAACAACGTCGAGTTCCTCGGCCGCCTGATCGCCACGCCTTCGTTCGCCGGCGCCGACCTCGATACCGCCCTGATCGAGCGCGAGCACGAGGCGCTGTTCGCGGCTCCGGCGCCGGCGAGCAGCGACGTCTGGCTCGTCGCCGCGCTGGGCGAGGTCGAGCGCGATGCGAAGAAGGCGCGCGAGGCTGCCGCGGCGGCGCGCGATGCCGGCTCGCCGTGGGTCGCGGCCGACGGCTGGCGCGTCAACGGCCGCGCTGCACGGCGGATGATCTTTCGCCTGGGCAACGATTCACGCGAGGTCGACGCGATGGCCCGACCCGAAGGCGGCTGGACGCTCGACATCAGCGGCAACTCGACGTTCGCTTCGGCACATGTGCACGGGCACGGCCTGCTGATGGCAACGCTGGGCGAGCGACGCGTCGCTTCGAGCGTCGTTGCGGTCGGCGATCGTCGTCATGTCTTCGTCGCCGGGCGCGCCTTCGCGTTGCAGTTCATCGATCCGCTCGGCGTCGTCGGCGGCGAGCAGGAAGAAGAAGGAAGCGGCCTGGTCTCGCCGATGCCCGGCAAGGTCATCGCCCTGCTCGCCGAGAGGGGCGCCGCAGTCGAGAAGGGCGCGCCGCTGCTCGTGCTCGAGGCGATGAAGATGGA
>JBDTNU010000585.1:0-2616 GCA_039933535.1 Caldimonas sp.
GCTGCCCCGCGGCCTGGCCGAGCGGCACGGCCTTCATCGCGGCCTGCACCATGTTTTCGGCCCAACCCGCCGCAAAGGCGATCAGTACTTCGCGGATCGGTGCGCCCGTGGCCACGCCGGCCAGCGCGAAGGCGACCGGCCAGGTCGGCGCGGGCGCCAGCGCTTCGAGCGCGGCAAGGCGAGGCTCGGGCGGGTCGCGATGGCGCAGCCATTGCGCAAGCGATCGGCCCATCTGCTCGCCCTGCTGACGAAACTCGGCGCTCTCCCGCGTTGTCGCGAACCACGCATTCAGCTCGGCGACGCGAGCGACGTCGTTGCGTTGCCAGGCGCGCGCGGCCTTGGCGACGATCGCGAGGTCACTGCGCGTCAGCGCCAGGCCAAGCTGGTCGAGCAGCCAGTCCAGCGCCTGCGCTTCGTTGGCGACGAGGCCGGCTTCCGCCGCGGCTTCCATCCCTTCCGAATAGCTGAATCCGCCGACCGGCAGGCTCGGCGACGCCAGACGCATCAGCTGCAGCAGGGCCGACGCGCTGAGCCGCCGGGCGTCGGACCCGAGGCGCCGGCGTGTATTCATGAGTGCGCATCGTGGCCGTGCGGGTGATCGTGGCCGTGATCGTGTGAATGATCGTGGCCATGGCCATGGCCATGGCCATGACCGTGCGAATGCGCCGGTGCGTGGTCGGGGCCCGACGCAGCGCGGGCCGCGTCGTAGGCGCCGGCTTCGGGCTCGAAAGCCGCGTCGGCCTCGTCGACGTGCAGTCCCATCCGGCGCAGCATCTCGGCAAGCACGTGGTCGGGCTCGAGCTGAAGATGCACTGCATTGACCTCGAGCGGCACGTGCCGGTTGCCGAGGTGATAGGCGGCGCGCAACAGGTCGAGCGGCGAGCCATGGGCGCAGGGCGTGACGACCAGCACCGGCTGCAGCTTGGCCCTGACCGCGATCAACGAGCCGTCTTCGGCGACCAGGACGTCACCGCCGCGAACCACGTTGCCGCGTGGCAAGAACACGCCGATCGCGCGACCCTGCGAATCGACCGCGTCGAAGCGGCTTTTCTGGCGCGAGTCCCAGTCGAGCTCGATCGTCGTGGCACGGCGCACGAGCACAGGCGCGAGTCCCGCGCCGCCGGGGATCAGCTTGCTGGCAATGAGCATGATGGCGATGGCCGGCAAGCGGCCGGCGTCAGAACAGGAAATAGCGCTGCGCCATCGGCAGCACGCTGGCCGGCTCGCAGGTCAGCAGCACGCCGTCGGCACGCACCTCGTAGGTCTGCGCGTCGACCTCGATCTTCGGCGTGCCGCTGTTCAGCACCATGCTCGCCTTGCTGATCGATCGCGTGTGCCTCACCGGGATCACACGCTTATGCAGGCCGAGCTGCGCCGGCACGCCGGCGTCGATCGCCGCCTGCGACACGAAGGTGACCGACGACACCGCGAGCGCGCCGCCGAACGAGCCGAACATCGGCCGCCAGTGCACTGGCTGCGGCGTCGGGATCGAGGCGTTCGGGTCGCCCATCGCGGCGGCGGCGATCATCCCGCCCTTGACCACCAGCGAAGGCTTGACGCCGAAGAACGCCGGCTTCCACAGCACCAGGTCGGCGAGCTTCCCCGGCTCGATCGAGCCCACTTCGAGGGCGATGCCCTGCGCGATCGCCGGGTTGATCGTGTACTTGGCGACGTAGCGCTTGACGCGAAAGTTGTCGTTGCGGTCTTTCGCCTCCGCCACATGGCGTCCGGCCGGGGCCGCGAGCCAGCCGCGCTGCGCCTTCATCTTGTGCGCGGTCTGCCAGGTGCGGATCACGACCTCGCCGACGCGGCCCATCGCCTGGCTGTCGCTCGACATCATCGAGAACACGCCCATGTCGTGCAGGACGTCTTCGGCGGCGATCGTCTCGCGCCGGATCCGGCTCTCGGCGAAGGCGAGGTCCTCGGCGATGGACGGGTCGAGGTGATGGCAGACCATCAGCATGTCGAGATGCTCGTCGACGGTGTTGACGGTGTACGGCATGGTCGGGTTGGTCGACGACGGCAGCACGTTCGGCAGGCCGGCGATCTTGATGATGTC
Organism: Caldimonas sp.; assembly: GCA_039933535.1. Taxonomy (GTDB): domain Bacteria; phylum Pseudomonadota; class Gammaproteobacteria; order Burkholderiales; family Burkholderiaceae_C; genus Schlegelella_A. Next base: position 2,060 of record JBDTNU010000585.1, read on the forward strand.
GGGCGCGTGACCGCCGCCCGCGCCCTCGGTGTGGAAGGTGGCGATCGTGCGACCCTTGAACGCCGCGACCGTGTCCTCGACGAAGCCCGACTCGTTCAGCGTGTCGGTGTGGATCGTCACCTGCACGTCGAGGCGGTCGGCGACCGACAGGCAGTTGTCGATCGCCGCCGGTGTCGTGCCCCAGTCTTCGTGCAGCTTCAGGCCGCAGGCGCCGGCCTCGACCTGCTCGACGAGCGCGTCGGGCAGGCTGGCGTTGCCCTTGCCCATGAAGCCGAGGTTCATCGGGAACGACTCGGCCGCCCTCAGCATCGCGTGGATGTGCCAGGGGCCCGGCGTGCACGTGGTCGCGAAGGTGCCGGTCGCGGGCCCGGTGCCGCCGCCGAGCATGGTCGTCACGCCGCTCGCGAGCGCCGCCTCGATCTGCTGCGGACAGATGAAGTGGATGTGCGAATCGACGCCGCCGGCGGTGAGGATCATCCCTTCGCCGGCGATGATCTCGGTGCCCGGGCCGATGACGATGTCGACGCCCGGCTGCACGTCGGGGTTGCCGGCCTTGC
>JBDTNU010000586.1:0-2602 GCA_039933535.1 Caldimonas sp.
CCGCGTCGTCGGCGAGTCGGTCGAGGGGCTCGCGAAATGGATCGCGAGAACCGCGAACCTCGCGCTCGTGTGGGGCCATGCGCGCTTCGTCGACCCGAACGCGGTCGAGGTGAACGGCCAGAAGCTCCAGGCCGACAGGATCTTCGTCAACGTCGGCGGTCGCGCCGTCCTGCCGACGTGGAAGGGCATCGCCGACGTGCCGGTGCTGACCAACACGTCGATGATGGCGCTCGACGTGCTGCCCGACCATCTGGTCATCGCCGGCGGCAGCTACATCGGCCTCGAATTCGCACAGATGTATCGCCGCTTCGGCGCGCGCGTGACGGTGATCGAGTACGGCGACCGCCTGATCGCGCGCGAGGACCGCGAGGTCTGCGCCGAAGTGCAGCGGATTCTCGAGGGCGAGGACATCGCCTTCCACTTCTCGGTCCGCGGCGCCAGCGTGAAGGCCGGCGACGGCGGCCGCGGCGTGCGCGTGTCGCTCGACGTCGGCGACGCCGGTGGCACCGCGCACGAACTCGAGGCGAGCCATCTGCTCGCCGCCGTCGGTCGCAGGCCCAACACCGACGACCTCGGCCTCGAGCGGGCCGGGATCGTCACCGACGGCCGCGGCTACATCACGGTGGACGAGGAGCTGCGCACGAACGTGGCCGGCGTCTGGGCGCTGGGCGACGTCAACGGGCGCGGCGCCTTCACGCACACCTCGTTCAACGACTACCAGATCGTCGCCGACAACCTCCTCGCCGGCGCCACGCGCCGGGTCAGCGACCGCATCCCGGCCTACGCGCTCTTCATCGACCCGCCGCTCGGCCGCGTCGGCATGAGCGAGGCCGAGGTGCGCGCGCGCGGCAGGCCGGCGCTGGTCGGCGTGATGCCGATGACGCGCGTCGGCCGGGCCAGGGAGCGCGGCGAAACGCAGGGGTTCATGAAGGTGCTCGTCGACGCCGAGAGCGAGCGCATCCTCGGCGCCTCGCTGCTGTGCATCGAGGGCGATGAGGTCGTCCACTCTCTGCTCGACATCATGGCCGCCGATGCGTCGTACAAGGTCATCCAGCGCGCCGTCCACATCCATCCGACCGTGAGCGAGCTGATCCCGACGCTGCTCGAGAACCTCGAGCCCCTGAAGCTGGCGTGATGCGCGGTCGCACCACAGCACGAGTCAGCGCAGCGCGCCCCCCGGCTCGATGTTGAGGTTCATGCGAAAGAGGTTGGACGGGTCGAAGCGCTGCTTCAGCGCCTGCAGGCGCGCGTAGTTGACGCCATAGCTCGCAGCGACGCGCTCGCCTTCGTCCTCGGTCAGGAAGTTGACGTAGCCGCTGCCGGTCGCGTGCGGCGCGGCATCGGCAAAGACCTTGCGGGCCCAGGTGCGCACGCGCTCGTCGTCGCGCGGGTCCGACCAGCGGCCGTGCACGTTCATGATGTAGCGGGCATCGCGACCGACGAAGGGCGTCGCCGTCGGTGCGATGCGCGCCATCGCACCGCCGAGCTGGGCGACGAAGATCTCGCACTCCGGACCCGGCAGATGCGCCGCAGCGTCGAGGGTCACGTCGATCGCCGCATCGCTCAGACGGCTGAAGTTGTTCGACTTCCAGTAGTTGCGGCCGCCCGGCGTGAGGAGTGGATCGAACGCACCCTGGAACGCGGCGTAGGGCGTCGGGCCGACGGCCGACGCGATCGGCTCGCCGAACTCGAGCACGGGCGCTGCGGCGCGACGGCCGGCTTCCTGGTCGCCGCTGTACACGAGCGGGAAGATGACCACGTCGGTCCCGTGCGCCGACGCCGGCAGGAACGGCAGCGGCGGCGCCTTGCGCAGCACCGTCCACACGCTGAGCGCGTCGGGCGCATCGGTGGTGAAGTCGCGCCACGCGCGCAGCACCTTTCGCGCCTGCGCCTGCGGGTAGACGACCAGCCCGGCGTGCACTTGCGGGCCGACCGGATGGAGCTTGAACTCGAACTCGGTGACGACGCCGAAGTTGCCGCCGCCGCCGCGCAGCGCCCAGAACAGATCGGGCTCCGACGTCGCCGACGCGGCGCGCGCCACGCCGTCGGCCGTGACGACACGCGCGCTCAGCAGGTTGTCGACGGTCAGGCCGTGGGCGCGCGTCAGCCAGCCGAAGCCGCCGCCGAGGGTGAGGCCGGCGACGCCGGTGGTCGAGTTGATGCCGAGCGGCGTCGCCAGGCCGTGGGCCTGGGCCTCGCGGTCGAAGTCGGCGAGCAGGGCGCCGGCGGCGACGCGTGCCGTCCGCTTCGCGGCGTCGACGGTCACCGTCTTCATGCCGGAGAGGTCGATCATCAGACCGCCCTCGGCGACGGCGTTGCCGGCGATGTGGTGGCCGCCGGCACGCACGCTCAACAGCATCCGGTGCTCGGCGGCAAAGCGCAGCGACGCCTGCACGTCGGCCTCGCCGAGGCAGCGCGCGATCAGCGCCGGCCGGCGATCGACCGTGCCGTTCCACACCTTGCGCGCGGCGTCGTACGACTCGTGCGATGCGCTCAGCACGCCGCCGCTGATCTGCGCGGCGAAGGCGTCGACGTCGGTATGGCGAACTTGCCGGACATCCTTGTCCAGCGTAAGGTAGGTCGATGAATGCATGCGATGTTC
>JBDTNU010000587.1:0-2601 GCA_039933535.1 Caldimonas sp.
CGCCGGCAAGCACCCATGAGATCGCCCGCTCCTTGAAGGGCGGCGTGACCAGCTCGGTCGCCGCGAATCGATAGAGGCCGGCGTTGGCGTTGTAGTAGCCGGCCAGCACCGCCCCGGCGATGAGAACCCAGAAGTGCGCGTTCAACGCGGCCCAGGCGCACAGCGCGGTCGATGCGATGGCGACGCACAGGCCCAGCTGGAAGGCGCGCTGCCGGCCCCAGGCGCGCTGATGGCGCGCGACCAGTCCGGCGAACAACGCGCCGCCCGCGACGTAAGCGGTGATCGGCAGGGTCGCCAGCCAGGCGCTCGGCGCAAGGCGCAATCCAACCAGTCCGTTGATGGCAACGAAGGTGACGTTGTTGGTCAGGAAAAAGCCCTGGCAGAGGACGAGCAGGAGCAGGCGGCGGTTCATTCGGCAAGCCCTCGATCGGCAAGGCCGAGCCAGGCGAGCAGCGCCAGCGGCGCGGTGTCGGCGCGCAGGGTGCGGGGTCCGAGCGAGACCGGGACGAAGCCCTGCCGCAAGGCGGCCGCTTCTTCGTCCGGCGCCAGCCCGCCCTCGGGGCCGCTGAGGACGATCAGGCCGAACGCCGACGCATCGCGGCCAGGTCGAGGCAGCTCGGTCGTCGGCCGGGCTGCGGCAGCCAGGCTCAGGACCCAGCGGTCGGGCCGCTGTCCGCTGCTCGACGCCTCGTCGAGGTCGTGCAGCCAGGCACTCAACTTGACGGGCACAGCCACGCGAGGCACGCGAACCCGCCCGCATTGCTCGCTCGCCGACGCGGCGACCGCGCGCCAGTGGCGCTGACGCGCTTCGGCCCGGTCGCCCGCGAGCCGGACCACTGAACGCTCGCAGATCAGCGGCTGGATGGCGGCGACGCCGAGCTCGGTGGCTTTCTCGACGAGCGCGTCCATGCGCTCGTTGGCCGGGATGCCGAGCGCGAGGGTGACCGCCAGCGGCAGCTCGCGCTCGACCGGTCGCGCTGCGACGCCTACGCGCAATTCGACCTCGGTACGCGCCATGCGCACGATTTCGGCGGGCCACTCGGCGCCGTCCTCGCCGTTGAACAGCACGACGCCGTCGCCGGGCTGCAGGCGCAGGACCTGCACATGGCGCGATTCGGCCTTCGGCAAGACGATCGTCTCTCCGGGCGCCCAACTCCGAGGAAGGAAAATGCGCGGCGTCATCAGTGCATGGCCCGCCGCCACCACGAACGCCAGCCACGACGCAGCACGCGCATCGTCCGCCACAGCGTGGACTCGCGCAGCGTCTTCATGACGCGTGCCTTGGTCCGATGCCACCATTCGAGCGCCCGCGCGAACCAGCGAAAGCTCAGCAACTGATGCTCGAGGAGGACGAAGAGGCGCCCGACGATCGCCGTGCCCACCAGCTTGGCCGCGACGATGAGCGAAATGCCGAGCATGGTGCGGCCTTCCTCGACCAGCCAGAGTGCGACGAGCTTGAGCGGAAACAGCGCCAGCGCGGGCGCGATGAAAAGGAGCAAGGCGACGCGGCGCGGCGCGGCGGCGATGCGAGCCTCCAGGCGCGCCAGCGGCGGCCAGCGGCCAAGCCGCGCGGCGAATGCACTGAGCGGTCGCCAGCCCCACTCTTCGATGAAGATGACGATCGCCGCGATTCCGAGCAGCGCACCGCGAACGATGTGCCATAAGGCGCTGACGACCTTCACGACGAGGCCATCGCCAGACGCTGCTTCTACGGGTCGCCGTCAGGCGCCGTAAAGCGTCTTGCGCGCCTCGGCGGCCACTGCTTCGCCCTTGCGCTCGCGGATCTGCTCGATCACGCGTTGCGCGACTTCGCGCAGTTCCTCGATCGTCGATGCCTTGTCGACCGCCAGCGTGAGCGTGAAGCCACGCAGGCCGAGATTGGTTGAAATCAGCTGGGTCAGGGCAGCCGTGAACTGGCTGTAGTCGAGCGGCGACGCGGCCGGCACTGGCGCTGGCGGCGGCGTCGACCGCGCCGCATCGGTCGTGCTCGCACGCGGCGCGTGGCCGACCGTGACCGCGCCGGCGGCCGGGGCGATGAGATCGAGCTTGCGCAACTCCTGGAAGTCCTCGGCGCTGATGCCGGCCAGGTTGGCCAGCAGCATCTCTTCCGACTTCATACCGTCGATCAGAAGGAGGAGATTGCGACGTGCACGCTCCCTGACCAGCGCTCGTGTCTGCATTTCGACGCGTCCCGCGTCGGTCTTGACCCAGATCACCCGTTTCGTCCCGTTCCCGTCATGCGCCGACCCATGGCCACTCGCTTCGACATGGGGCGAAATGTATCAGCACCCGAGCTCCAACATAGGCTCGAATCTCACGCTTTGTCGCGCAATTCCCGACGCAATATCTTGCCAACCGGCGTCTTGGGCAAATCGGTGCGGAACTCGACGATCTTCGGCCGCTTGTAGCCGGTCAGGTTCGCCTCGCAGTAAGCGCGAACCTGGGCCTCGGTCACGTTCGGATCCTTCCTGACGATCACCAGCTTGACCGCCTCGCCCGATTTTTCGTCGGGAACGCCGACCGCGGCGCACTCGAGGATGCCGGGCATCTGCGTGACCACGTCTTCGACCTCGTTCGGATAGACGTTGAAGCCGCTCACCA
>JBDTNU010000588.1:0-2597 GCA_039933535.1 Caldimonas sp.
CCTTGCCGGTGAACATGGTGCGGGTGATGTCGGTGGTGCCGCTCAGATATTGCGCGCCGGAATCGAGCAGCATGATCTCGCCGGATTTGAGTGTGCGGTTGGAGGCCTTGTCGACGCGATAGTGGACGATCGCGCCGTTCGGGCCGGAGCCCGAGATGGTGTCAAAGCTCGCATCGACGCAGCTCGGCTCCTCGCGGCGAAAATGTTCCAGCGCCTGGACGATGCCGATCTCGGTGAGCTTGCCCTTCGGCGCCTCGCCATCGAACCAGTGCAGGAATTTGGCGAGGGCGACGCCGTCGAGCTTGTGAGCTTCCTTCATGCCGCCGATCTCGGCGTCGTTCTTTCGCGACTTGGGCAGCAGGATCGGGTCGCGTTTTTCGATGAGCACGGCGTCCGACACACCGTCGACGGCGGAGACGAGCGCCAGTGGCGCCGTTGCCGGGTCGATCCAGACGCGCTTGTCGGCAGCGCCGAGCTTACGCAGCTCGGCCATCAGCGTCGCGACATCGGCGACCCTGGCGATGCCCTCGAGGCCCTTGCGCAGTTCGGGGGTGATCTTGAGCTTGTGGACGAACAGCGTCGGCTTGCCGGCCTTTGGTACGAGCGCGAAGCCGAGCATCACCGGGACGTTGGGGACGTCGCGGCCACGCATGTTGAACAGCCAGTTGATCGATTCGGGCAGCGTCAGGACGACGACGTCGGCGCTCTCGGCGATCAGCGTCTTGCGCAGCTCAGCGAGTTTTTCGGCAGCGGTGCGGCCGGCGCGGTTGTGACCGAGGAACTCGACCGGGGCCAGCGGCGGCTTCGGTCGGTCGCTCCAGATGCGGTCGACGAGATTGGGCGATGGGACGAGCGTCACCTTGCCGTCGAGCTTTTCGCTCAGGTCTGTGATCTCGCCGGGCGTATGCAGCCAGGGGTCGAAGCCGAGCTTGCCGCCGACGGGCACGAAGTCGCCGATGCGGACGTCGACGCCGCCCTGCGTGGTTTCGACGATGGTGACGAGCTTGGTGTCGGTCTGCAGCGGCGCCTGCAGGGTGTAGCGCGAATCGACGAACAGGCCGGCTTTCTTCGGGCCGACGATTGCGAGGCCGGCGGATCCCGTGAAGCTCGTGACATAGGCGAGGCGGGCTTCGCTGTCGGGCACCGACTCGCCGCGATGGGCATCGGCGCGGGGGACGAGGAAGCCGTCGAGGCCGGCGTCGGCGATGGCCACACGCAGCGCCTTCAGCCGGGCGGCGACGGTCTTCGGTGACGTTTTTGTGTCAAAACTTTGGAAGAGCGCGGGGCCGAAGTCGTTGTTCGCCATGGTTCATTTCTTGTTAAGTCGGGTTGCGGCATGGGCATGGCTGGGTTGCCGGATGCCGCCTAGTCCCGGTGAGCCGATACGCCTATTTATCGAACGGTCGCATCAGCGGCCAGCACCATAGATTGAATGATTATGCAGACCACGACCCAGACCAGACCGGATTTTCGCAAGGCCCTCGACGGCATTGTCGGCACGCGTAACCGCGAAGCCACCCGCCAGATCGTGCGCCCCAACGAATTTCAGCTGATCGGCGCGATTACCAAACGGCCGAACTGACCTCCAAGCTGCCCCATGCAGGCGCTGCCAAATCCCCGGATGTCCTCCGGGGATTTTGTTTTTGAGGCGCCGTCTCGGGCTCATCGCTTCTCGAGCATGAGGGTGGCCCATTCGCCGCGCTCGAGTTTTTGGTGCAACACCATGCCTTGCAGGCCGTAAGCGGTGACGATGCGGGCGGCCTGGGTGACGAGCAGGCCTGACAGGATGATCGTGGCGCCGCGGGCCGCCGCTTTGCCGATGGCCGGAGCGAGGGCGACGAGCGGCGCGGCGAGGATGTTGGCGACGATCAGATCGTAGGGCGCCGACTTCGCGATCAGGGGATGCTCGAGGCCGGTGGCAGTGATGGCGGCGATCAGGCGGCCGACGCCGTTGTCGCGGGCATTGTGGATCGTCGTTCTGGTGGCGATCGGGTCGATGTCGCTGGCGATGACGCTCAGATGTGTGCGCTTGGCGAGCGCAATGGCGAGAACGCCCGTGCCGGTGCCGACATCGAGCATGGTTTTGGGCTTGCTGCGCTTCAGTGTGCGCTCGATGGCTTCGAGGCAACCGGTGGTGGTCTCATGGTGGCCGGTGCCGAAGGCTTCCGCCGCATCGATGCGGAGCGGGATGAGGCCGGCGGGCAGGGGGGCTTCCTCGTGGCTGCCGTACACATAGAAGCCGCCGGCGATCACCGGCTTCAGGCCCTCGAGCGATTTGGCGACCCAGTTCACTTCTGGATCGATGGGATGGATGGTGAAATCGACATCGCCGCCGAGCGTGGTTCGCGCCAGCTCCTCGAATGCGTTGAGATCGGGCAGCATCTCGCAGGTCGCCTCGAAGACCCATTCGCCGCTGCCGGTGTCCTCGTGGGCCGAGGCGGTGAGGGCGAGGTCGTCGCGCTCCATCACGGCATCGACGAGGGCATAGGCCTGGTCGCGGGTGAGGGGGACGGAAATCTGGCTGAGGGTCATGCGGGGTTTGTTGCCGGGGAGGGGGGTATTGTCAATTGCGGGCGAGCGGAGATGCCTCACGCGCC
>JBDTNU010000589.1:0-2580 GCA_039933535.1 Caldimonas sp.
TCGACTACGCCTTCGTCGACGACAGCCGCGGCTGGGCGGTCGGCGAGGCCGGCACGGTGCTCGCCACCGTCGACGGCGGCGTCACCTGGACCGGGCAGCGCTCGGGCACGACGCTCGACCTCAGCCAGGCGGTCTTCCCGAGCGCCCTCGCCGGCTGGCTGACGAGCGAGTTCGGCGAGCTGCTGCGCACCGCCGACGGCGGCGCGACCTGGCGGCGCGTGAGCTACGGCCGCAACGACTTCGTCCTCGCGCTCGGCGCCAGCGACGCCGACACCGCCTGGGTCACCACCACGCTCGGGGCGGCGTTCGCCACCCGCGACGGCGGCCTGACCTGGCGCGAGGTCGCGCAGGCGCCGGGGGGCACCTTCCGGTTCGCGTTCGCGACCGCCAACGACGTCTGGTCGCTGCCGCCCTTCATCGACCCGCAGCCGACCCTCGGCCATTCGCTCGATGGCGGCGCGACCTGGACGACGGTGGCGCTGCCGACGATCGAGCCGGGCTTCGCCGGCTACTCCGAGGACATGCTGTTCGTCGACGCGGCCCACGCGCTCGTGGTCGGCTTCGAATCGGGCTTCGCCGCGTCCGACCCGACGACGTTCGTGACCCGCCGGACGCTGCGCCTCACCGCCGACGGCGGCGTCTCCTGGCAGGGCGTCCAGCCGCCGGCGAACGGCAGCATCTACACCTTCCGCCTTGCCGATCCGACCACGGTCATCGCCGTCAACGACAGCAGCGTGCTGCGCACCCAGGACAACGGCGCGAGCTGGCAGCCAGTGCCGCTGCCGGCCGGAGTGACCGCGATCAGCGGTTTCCGATCGTTCAGCGCGCAGCGCTTCGTCCTCGCCGACGCCGTCGGCAAGACCTTCCTCAGCATCGACGGCGGCGCCCGCTGGAACCTGCGCAGCGCCGGCGGCATCGCCCAGGCGACCCTCAACAGCATCTGGTTCTTCGACAGCCGCGAAGGCCTGGCGCTGGCCGACGACGGCAGCTCGGTGCGCACCGGCGACGGCGGCCAGACCTGGGCCGCCGCCGAAACCGATACCGCCGGCTGGAGCGGCCTGCAGTTCCTCGCCGACGACAGCGCCGGCTGGCTGATCTCGCAGAGCGGGAGCGGCACGATCCTGCGCTCGATCGACAAGGGACGCCACTGGACGGCGCCGACCGGAGCGGCGAGCGCCTCGCTCGCCGGCGTCACCGACTTCCACTTCGTCGATGCGCTCCGCGGCTGGGCGATCGCGCCCTTCGGCAGCGGCCAGGGAACGGTGTTCACCACCGTCGACGGCGGCCTCGGCTGGCAGGCGGTCGCCGCGACGCGCAGCAGCCAGGGGTTCCTCTCCATCCGCTTCGCCGACGCGACCCGCGGCGTCGCGGTCGGCCCGAGCGGCGTCGCGATGGTCACGGCCGACGCGGGCGCGACCTGGGCGCCGCGCTCGACCGGCGCCTTCGGCCTGCTGTTCCGCGTGACCTTCGCCGACGCCACCACCGCGGTCGCGGTGGGAGAGGGCGGCATCGTCGTCCGCTCGACCGATGCCGGCCAGAGCTGGCTGCCGGTCGCCAGCCCGACCACGCGCAACCTGTTCGACGTGCGCTTCGTCACGCCGCGGATCGGCCACGCGGTCGGCAACGACGGCACGCTGATCGAGACCCGGGACGCAGGGGCGAGCTGGAGCAAGCTCGCCACGGGCGCGAAGGCCGGCCTGGCAACGGTGTTCTTCGTCGACGAGCAGACCGGCTGGCTCGCCGGCACCAACGGCAGCGTCCTCGCGACCGCGACCGGCGGCCGGTGAGGCGGGTGGCTACTCGGCGTAGAGGTCGAGCAGCCGCTCGGCCTTGATCCGCAGGGCCTCGCGCAGTTCGCGCGGCGCGAGCACCTCGGCGTCGACGCCGAGCTTGAGCATCTCGGTCGCCGCGTGCTCCACCGATTCGATCGGCACCGTCACCTGGCGCCAGCCGCGCGCATCGGCCGCGCCCGCGGAGCGATCGGCGGCGTCGGCGACGAGCGCGGCGAAGCGGCGCAGCGCCGCCAGGCCCGCGGCCGACACCCGCAGGGTCGCCACGCCGCGGTAGACGCTCTCCTCGAAGCGCCGGGTGGCCTCGGCCCAGTAGGCGACGAGGTCGAAGCGGCGCGGCCGGACGAACGGCTCGGTCGTGCGCTCGAGGCTCTGGATGCCCGAGAGCTTGAAGCTGCGGAACTCCCGCCCCTGGCGTGCCACCAGGTACCAGGTGCCGGCCTTCAGCACCAGGCCGAGCGGGTCGACCTCGCGGTCGCTCACCGACGACCAGCTTTCGTAGCGCATGCGCAGCTTCTGCTCGCTCCAGACGGCGGCGGCCACCGACTTCAGGTGGTCGGGCGGCGCCGCGCCGCGAAACCAGTCGACCGGGTCGAGGTGAAAGCGCGACGACGCACGTTCCGCATCGCGCTGCCAGTCGGCGGGCAAGGCGGCGAGCAGCTTGAGGTGCACCGATGCGGCCGCGTCCTGCAGGCCGAGGTCCTTCGCCGGCCCCGGCAGGCCGGCCATGAACAGGGCCTGCGCCTCGCCCGCGGTCAGGCCGGTGAGCTGCGTGCGCCAGCCCTCCTTC
>JBDTNU010000590.1:0-2578 GCA_039933535.1 Caldimonas sp.
GGCGCCCAACGCCGTCACGGCAGGTCCGGGGCAGAGGCCGCCGATGCCCCAGCCCGTGCCGAACAGAGCGCCCCCCAACAGCAGGCGGCCGTCGATGGCGCGGCTTCGCGGCAGATCGATCGGCTCGCCCGACCAAGCGAGCCTGCGCCGGCGTGCAATGGCGAAGCCGGCGATGCCGACCAGCACCGCGCCGCCCATGACGAACGCGAGACTGGGATCCCAGGCTCCGAACGGATCGAGGAATCCCTGCACCTTGCTGGGGTCGGTCATGCCGCCGGCGATCAGTCCGGTGCCGAACAGAAGGCCGCAGACGAGAGCGATCGCGATGGTCATGGAGAGCCTCGGTCAGAACAGGTGCTTGATCACGTAGACCGCGATCACCCCGGCCCCCATGAACGCGGCGACGTTGACGAGCGAGCGCACGGAGAAGCGGCTCAGGCCGCACACGCCGTGGCCGCTGGTGCAGCCATTGCCCATCCTGACGCCGATGCCGACCAGCAGGCCGGCGACGAGCAGCGGACCGGTGCCTGCGACCGAAGTCATGGGTGGCAGGGGACGAAAGACCAGCCAGATCGCCGGTGCCACGATCATGCCGAACAGGAAGGCGAGCCGGGCACCCTGGCCGCGCAGCGAGCCGGCGAGAAGCGCTTGCAGCGAAGTTCCCACGATCCCGGCGATGCCCGCGATGCGACCGAGTCCGACGACGTAGAGGCTCGCGCTCAGGCCGACCAGGACGCCGCCGACGAGCGATGACCACGGCGTGAAGTGAATGAAGTCAATGTGCATCGGCCTTCTTTCGAGCGCGAGCGCGCCGGGTTCGTGGGGTCGCGCCGGACTCGGGCATGCAGAACTCGTGGTAGAGCGTCTGCAGGATGGCGAGGGCCGGCATCGAGGCGACTCGGTAGTAGATGAACTTGCCTTCACGCCGTGTCTCGACGATGCCTTCGGCGCGCAACACCCCGAGCTGTTGCGAGAGGGTGGGTTGGCGAATGCCGGTCAGCACCTCGAGCGCAGAGACGTTGCGCTCGCCCTCGACCATGTTGCACAGGAGCAGCAGTCGATCGGGATTGGCGAGTTGCTTCAGGAGCGAAGCGGCATCGCGTGCCGCATCCGCCAGATCGACGAGAGGCAAACGGGTCGGCGATGACGCCGAGCGGATGGCTGCCGGCTTCGGACTCGCCATGTCAACCCTGCCGACTCGCCACGCTGCTCTCGCAATAGCCGCGCATTGCTTCTGGAAGTTGTTCCGGACAGACGCCGCACTGCCGGTTGCCGGGCACCGCGTGGTCCATGAACTTCGGGTAGGGCAAGTCGAGGCGCGCCATGATCGTCTCGAACTCCGCCTGGCTTCGTCCTTGTCCGAGACGCGGGTTGCGACGCTTCTCCTGGCCGATCGAGGAGACCTGGCGATCCTGGTAGTCGTGCCCCGGATACACCAGTACCTCGTCGGGCAAGACGAACAGCTTGTCGTTGACGCTGCGGTAGAGCGTCGCGGCATTGCCGCTCTGGAAGTCGGTGCGACCGCAGCCTTCGATCAGCAGGGCGTCGCCTGTGAACACTCGATCCGCGAGCCGATAGGCGAAATGACCATCGGTGTGGCCCGGGGTGTACAGGGGGTCGATCGTGATGCTGCCGACACGAAACGGGACGCCTTCGACCATTCCGACATCGGTGCAGGGCAGGGCGTCGACCGCAGGCCCCGCGATCTTGCTGCCGACGCGCTCGCGCAGGTGACGCGCCGCCGTGATGTGGTCGGCATGGATGTGGGTGTCGAGCGTGAACGACAACCTCAGTCCGAGCGATTGCAGGACTTCAAGGTCGCGATCGATGGAGTTGACCACCGCATCGACAAGCACGGCCTGCCCCGTCGTCTCGCATCCGAGCAGGTACGTGTAGGTGCTGGAGATCGGTTCGAAGAGCTGTCGGAAGATCATGGCGAGGCTCGGAGTCTGCCCGAATGATACATCAATATATATATCGTTATTCGGTAGAGCGATCGCGCGGATTGCCCGTCGTCCACATTGGCGGTCGCTTGCAGCGTCGGCGCCGATTTCAGCCCGACTGCAGTCCCGCTGCCAGGATGCCGGCGATGCAGATCGCCTCGTCCTCGTCGCCGGTGCCGCCGCTCGCGCCTGCGGCGCCGATCACACGGCCCTCGCCATCCTTGATCAGCACGGCGCCGGTCTGCGGGATGAACTTGCCGTTACCGGTGGAAGCCAGCGCGCCGAAGAACGCCGGCAGGTCCTTGGCGCGCTGGGTCAGGACGCGCGACGCGGCCCCCATCGCGATCGAGGCCCAGGCCTTGCCGCTGGCGATGTCGATCCGGAACATGCTCGCACCGTCCTGGCGCTGGGCGCTCCGGGTGTGGCCCGAAGCATCGAGCACCACCACCGCCATCGGCTGGTAGCCGGCTTCGGAGGAGCGCTTGAGCGCGGCAGCGATGATCTGGTTGGCCTGGTCGAGAGTGATGTCCATGGTGTCCTCAGAGGATTTCGGAAGAGTCGAAGTCGAGCTCGACCTTGGCGCCGTTCGGATCGAAGCAGAACAGCTGCCAGGTGCCCGACTCCTTCTGCCGGCG
>JBDTNU010000591.1:0-2570 GCA_039933535.1 Caldimonas sp.
AGACCTACCCCTTCGTCTGCCTCGAGCAGAAGACCTCGAAGTCGGTCGGCCTGAAAGACGCGGCGCTCTGGGCCGGCGTTGCCGGCACCTTGCCGACCTACCTCGACAGCGATGGCCTCGCGAGCTACTTTCCGCCGCGCGACGGCGACGCGTCGCACGGCAGCGACCGGCTCACCGCCTACGTGCTCGCGGCGACGCACGAGGCCGGCTTCGAGCTTCCGGCGCCGGCACGCGATGCGATGCTCGGCGGCCTCACGGCTTTTGTCGAAGGACGCATCGAGCGCAAATTCTGGTCGCCCCGGCCCGACCTCGACGTTCGCAAGCTGGCCGCGATCGAGGCGCTCTCGCGCTATGGCCGCGCCCAGCCGAAGATGCTCGGCTCGATCAACCTCACGCCGAACGTCTGGCCGACCGCCGCGGTGATCGACTGGCTCAACATATTGAGGCGCGTCGAGGGTGTTCCCGATCGCGCCAGGCGCCTCGACGAAGCGAACCAGATCCTGCGCGGTCGGCTCACGTACGGCGGAACGACGTTGAAGTTCAGCACCGAAGAGAGCGACTTCTGGTGGTGGCTGATGGACAGCGCCGACGCCAACGCGGCGCGCCTGATCCTCGCCGTGCTCGACGACCCGGCCTGGAAGGACGACCTGCCGAAGATGGTCGTCGGCTCGCTGGCGCGGCAGCGTCGCGGCGCCTGGCTCACGACCACGGCCAACCTCTGGGGCTCGCTCGCGCTCGACAAGTTCTCGGCGAAGTTCGAGTCGCAGAAGGTCGCGGGCCGCACCCTCGCCTCGATCGAAGGGGCATCGGCGAAGGCGGTCGTGGCCGACTGGTCGAAGCAAGCCGAAGGCGCAAGCACGCGGCTCGCCTGGCCGGCCGCCGCCGGCACGCTCGACGTCACGCAGGAAGGCACGGGCAAGCCGTGGCTCACGGTGCAAAGCCTCGCCGCGATCCCGCTGAAGGCGCCGCTCTCGGCCGGCTACACCGTCTCGCGCAGCGTCAGCGCCGTCGAGCAGAAGGACAAGTCCCGCTGGTCGCGTGGCGACGTCATCAAGGTGCATCTCGAGATCGACGCGCAGGCCGACATGACCTGGGTCGTCGTGAGCGATCCGGTTCCCGGCGGCGCGACCATCCTCGGCTCCGGTCTCGGCCGCGATTCGCAGCTCGCGACGCGCACCGAGAAGCGATCCGGCTCGGCCTGGCCGGCCTACGAGGAACGAAGCTTCGAGGCTTTCCGCAGCTACTACGAGTACCTGCCGCGCGGCAAGCACGTCATCGAATACAGCGTGCGCCTGAACAACCCCGGCCGCTTCGCGTTGCCGCCGACGCGCGTCGAGGCGATGTATGCACCCGAGAGCTTCGGCGAAACGCCGAATGCCGCGGTCGAGGTCGGGCCGTGAGTCGTCGCGCGGCGTTGCTGCTCTTGCTCGGCCTCGCGACGGCCGGCGCCTGCGCCGCCGCGCCCTTGCCGACCTTCGCGGAAGTGAAGGCAGCGCATCGCCCGTCCGACGTCACGCTGCTCGACCGCCACGGCGTTGCCCTCCAGACCGTGCGCGTCGACAAGGACGTGCGGCGGCTTGCGTGGGTGCCGATCGCCGAGATGTCGCCGGCCTTGCTGAGCGCGATCGTGCTGAGCGAGGACCGGCGCTTCTGGGAGCACGGCGGCATCGACTGGAGCGCGGCGGCGAAGAGCGCCTGGGCCAATCTCTTCAATACCCGGACGCGCGGTGCATCGACGCTGACCATGCAGCTCGCCGGCCTGGTCGACGAGGGCCTGGCCCGCCCGAGCGGCGGCCGCAGCGTCGCGCAGAAGCTCGGCCAGGCGGTGACGGCGGCGCGGCTCGATGCGGCCTGGAAAAAGAGCGAGGTCCTCGAGGCCTATCTGAACTCGGTGCCGTTTCGCGGCGAGATCGTCGGCATCGATGCGCTCGCGCAGACGCTGTTCGCCAAGCATGCGAGCGGTCTCGATGCGCAGGAGGCGGCGCTTGCCGCGGCGCTCGTGCGCAGCCCGAACGCCAGGCCGCCGGCGGTTGCCGAGCGCGCTTGCGGCGTGCTTCGCCTGCAGGGCCAGTCGTGCGTCGGCATCGTCGGCCTGACCGAGACGGCGCTGGCGCGGCGCGGAGGCATGCCGCTCGGCGAGCAGCTCGCGCCGCACTTCGCGCGGCAGGTCGTCGACCCGCTCGGGCCTTCGCTGCAGGCGACGACGCTCGATGCCTCGCTGCAGCGCTTCGCCGCCGACGTGCTGCGCCGGCAGCTTGCCGAGCTGAGCGGCCGCAATGTCGAAGACGGCGCCATCGTCGTGCTCGACAACGCCTCGGGCGAAGTGCGCGCCTGGGTCGGCTCGAACGCGCGCTCGTCGTCGGCCGCCGAGGTCGACGGCGTGCTCGCACGGCGCCAGCCCGGATCGACGCTCAAGCCCTTTGTCTACGAGCTCGCCTTCGAGA
Source organism: Caldimonas sp. (assembly GCA_039933535.1). GTDB lineage: Bacteria > Pseudomonadota > Gammaproteobacteria > Burkholderiales > Burkholderiaceae_C > Schlegelella_A. Next base: position 2,445 of record JBDTNU010000591.1, read on the forward strand.
AGCGCCTGATCACGCCGGCGACGCTGATCGACGACTCGCCGGCGCAGATCGCTACCGCGGGCGGCCTCTATCTGCCGCAGAACTACGACCGCGAATGGAAAGGCTTCGTCAGTGCGCGCACCGCGC
>JBDTNU010000592.1:0-2556 GCA_039933535.1 Caldimonas sp.
CAATGATGGCGCGCCGATCCCGGACCGCGTGATGCTGCTCGAAGACCTCTGCGCCTTGCTGGCCAAGACGCCACCGCATCCCGATGCGCTGCTGCAGCTCGACTACAAAGAGGACGAGAAGGCACTCGATCCTGCTACCATCGCGGCCTTCGTCGCCAACACCACGCCCGTTGCCCGCAACATGATCGTCTCCTCCGGCAGCGCGGTTGCGGTCGACCTGCTGACCCGCGGCGTGCGCGGCATGCATGTCGGCTATGACCCATGCAGCGACGAGAACATCGAGGCGCTTCGGACATCACGCGACTATGCGGGCTTCGTCCGCGACGCACTGGCGGCCTCACCGAAGGCGGAGTTAATCTACCTCGCCTGGGAGCTGGTGCTCGAACTCGACCGGGCCGGCTTCGACATCATCGGCGCCTTCCATGCTGCCGGTAAGCGCGTCGACGCCTGGACCATCCGGTCCGCGGACGAAACCACCCGCCCGATCGTCGAGCGCCTGCTCGACCTCGGGGTTGACCAGATCACCACTGACGATCCCGAGGGCCTCGCCAAATTGTTCGGAGCCTCCGATGCCTGAAGTCTATGACGCGATCCTCGCCGATATGGTCGCCGTCGCCCGCGAGGCCGGCGCGCTGACGCTTGAGCACTTCAAACATTTCCGCGACATCGAAATCGGCATCAAGGGACCGGCCGATTTCGTCTCCGATGCCGACAAGCAGTCAGAGCAGCTGATCCGCAAATATTTGTTCGCCCGCTATCCCGACTGGAGCTTCACCGGCGAGGAATTCCCGCCCGTCGACGGTGCCGATCGCGAGCATCGCTGGCTGGTCGACCCGATCGATGGCACCACCAATTTCATAAATGGCCAGCACTACACCATCTCGATCGCGCTCCGCCTCGGCAACGAAACCGTCTGCGGCGCGCTCTACAACCCCGTCGCCGACGAGATGTTCACCGCCATCCGCGGCCGCGGCGCTTTCCTCAATGGCCAGCGCCTCGACGTCAGCGAGCGGACCGAAATCGGCCTGATGATGATCGGTACCAGCATCCCTACCAGCGAGCGAGCGACCCATGCCGGCTTCTACGATCGGCTGGCGCGCATCACCGAACCCGTCGGCGGTGTCCGCACAATCGGCAGCTCGGCCAACAGTTGCGCCTATGTGGCCTGCGGCCGGCTCACCGGCTATTATGAGGAATCCGGCCTTGTCGACTGGGCTGTCGGCGTGCTGCTGGTCCAGGAAGCAGGCGGCATCGTCACCGACTGGTGGGGTCGCGGTCCCGAACTCTACGAAAGGACCGGCTGCGTCATCGTCGCCAATCGCGCCACGCACGCTTATCTGCTCGATAAGCTCAAAGACGCTCCGATGATCAATGACAAGCACCACAAAGCAGTCTGACCATGAACAAGCTCAAGATCGGCATCATCGGTGGTGGCCTCATCACGCAGGTCGAGCATTTGCCCAATCTGCTGGCGCTGCCCGAACGCTTCACTGTCGTCGGCGTAGCCGATCCGTCCGCCAAGGTCGGCGCCCACCTGACTGAACGTTACGGCGTCCCCACCTTTGCCACCGCCGATGGTGTCTTCGATCTGCGGCCCGATGCCGTAGTCGTCGCAACGCCCGACGCCTACCACGCCGACATCATCATCGCGGCGCTCGAGCGTGGCCTGCACGTCTTCACCGAAAAGCCGCTCTGCTACGACGTCGCCGACGCAAAGCGCATCCTCGCGGCGCGCGACAAGGCCGGCAGGATCGTGCAGGTCGGCTATATGAAGCGCTTCGATCCGGCCTATGAGGCGCTGCGCGACATCCTCGCCAATCGCATCGGCGCGCTTCGCGCCGTCACCGTCGACGTCGTCGATTCCGATGCCTGGGCTTACACCGCGCATCGCGATCTGTTCGTCGGCGACGACGTCCCGCAGGCGTTGATCGACGAGAATCGCACCCGCCGCGCCGCACAGGTCAACGCCGCGCTCGGCGTCGCCAATCCGCCGGCAAAAATCTTCCGGGGTTTCTCCGGTCCGTTCTGTTCGAGCCTCGTGCACGATCTCAATCTGGTGCAGGGTCTGCTCGATGCCGCCAGCGTCAAGTTCGGCCGGCCGGTCGGCGCCGCTTTCATCGGCAATGGCGATCTCGGCGGCTCGCTCACCGCGCAGCTCGACCCCGACGATGCCGTGCTCACCATGAGCTGGGTCGCCGCCCCGAAAGTTGCCTACTACTCCGAGCGCATCCGGCTCGTCTTTGAAGACGCCGCCTACGAACTCGAATTCCCCTCGCCCTATCTCAACCACCACCCGACGCGCTTGACTGAGTGGCGCTCGATCGGTCTCCATTTGGAGGAGGTCAACCATCGCCCGTCTTACGCCGAGCCTTTCGTCGAGGAGTTGAAGGCCTGGCACGCGGCGATTACCGCAGACGGCCCGGTGCGCAATACGGTCGAGCAAGCGATGACCGACATCGGCCTCCTCGCCCAGTTCGCACAGCTCGCGTTACCGACATAAGCTTCAAGACCCTCAACGTCACGTCTGCGGCCTGCTCGCCGTTCAACATCGCTTCG
>JBDTNU010000593.1:0-2553 GCA_039933535.1 Caldimonas sp.
GGGGCGAGCGCGGCGAAGATCGGCGTCAGGTGCGCCACGATGTCGGGCTCGCCACCGATCATCAGGCAGTAGCCGCGCTCCTGACCCGCCACGCCACCGCTCGTGCCGACATCGACGTAGTGAAGCTTCGTGCGGGCGAGATCGCCTGCGCGCCGGATGTCGTCGCGGTAGTACGAGTTGCCGCCGTCGATCACGATGTCGCCCGGCTCGAGATGCTTCACGAGTGCCTCGAGCTCCTGATCGACGATGGCCGCCGGCACCATCAGCCAGATCGCCCGCGGTGCGGTCATCGTCGCCACCAGGTCGGCGAGTGACGACGCGCCGATCGCGCCCTCCTTTGCGAGCGCGGAAACAGCCTCCGGCCGGACGTCGTAGACCACGCAGGATTGGTCGCTCTTGACGAGGCGGCGAACCATGTTGGCTCCCATGCGGCCCAATCCGATCATTCCGAGTTGCATGGCATGGTCCCTCGAGGGTTGGTCGTCGTGGCAGGGGGAGAAGCGGTGCGTGGCACGGTCAGCAGCACGTGGTGCACGGCGCCGTCATCGACCAGCGCGACGCGGTCGCAGGAAGACGTCGAACCGTCGACGGTGACGACGGGCGCCGCGGTGCCGGCCGCCGATCGCACCGCGATCTCGTAGGTCGTCGACCGGAACCGGTAGTGCAGCTCGAAACCCGGCCAGTCCCTGGGTAGGAGCGCTCGCAACGAGAGTTGGTTCCCGCTCCGCTGCAGGCCGAGCAGCCACTCGACCAGCAGCTGATACATCCAGCCCGCCGAGCCGGTGTACCAGCTCCAGCCGCCACGGCCCACATGGGGCGCGATCGCGTACACGTCGCCGGCGACGACGTACGGCTCGGTCTTGTAGACGGCGACATGTTCGGCGCTGTCGCCGTGCCGGATCGGGTCGAGCATGGCGAACAGCTGCCAGGCGCGCTCGGCGTCGCCCATCAGTCGGCGCCGGCCGCGTCGACCGCCCGTACCTCTTCGGCGAGCCGGCCGAAATCCGCCGACAGGATGGAAGGCGCGATGACCAACGGTTTCATCATGACCTTGTAGCATGGCGGAGTCCATGCAGCGCACCTCGTCATCCCAGCAGATTCGCATCCCGTCGGCGATGGGCGACGGCTGCGCACGGGACGCCGCGGCGTGATCGAACCGGAGGAGCATGCCGCGTTGATGCGGCAACTGCAGCGGAACTCGTTCGGCTATTTCACGCACGAGGTCAACCGGGCCAACGGGCTGGTGCTCGACAAGACCGAGGCGGGCTGGCCGGCCAGCATTGCCGCGGTCGGCATGGCGCTCGCGGCCTACCCGGTCGGCGTCGAGCGTCAGTTCATCAGTCGCGACGATGCCGTCGAGCGTACCTTGACGACGTTGCGCTTTTTCGCAGCGAGCGAGCAGAGCACGGCCGTCGATGCCACCGGCTGCCGTGGCTTCTACTACCACTTCCTGGACATGCAGACCGGCAAGCGCGCGTGGCAGTGGGAGCTGTCGAGCGTCGACACCGCTCTGTTCATCGCAGGGGCGCTCGCGGCGGCCGAGTACTTCGACGCATCGACGTCCGACGAGCGCGAGATCCGCGCCCTGGCGACGATGCTCTACGAGCGCATCGAATGGGACTGGATGCTCGCCGGCAGCCCGTTGATCTGCCACGGCTGGAAGCCCGAACTCGGCGGCGCCCATCTGCCCTACCACTGGCAGGGATACGACGAGGCGCTGGTGCTCTACATCCTTGCGTTGGGCTCGTCGACGCATGGCATCGGTGCCGAGGCTTACACCGAGTGGTGCCGCACCTACAAGTGGAAAACGATCTACGACATCTCCTATGTCTACGCCGGCCCGCTGTTCATCCACCAACTCTCGCATGTGTGGGTCGACTTTCGCGGCATTCGCGACGCATACATGAGCAAGCGCGGCATCGACTACTTCGAGAACAGCCGTCGCGCCACCCAGGTACAGCAGCAGTACGGCATCCGCAACCCCCTTCAGCTCGCCGGCTTCGGCGAGCTGAGCTGGGGCGTCACTGCGAGCGACGGTCCCGGGCCGGCCGTCAAGACCATAGCCGGCGTCAAGCGCCGCTTCTACGACTACAAGGCGCGCGGCGTGCCGTTCGGTCCGCGCGACGGCACGCTGGCGCCGTGGGCGGTGGTGGCCTCGCTGCCCTTCGCGCCCGAGATCGTCATCCCGACCGTGCTCAACTTTCGCCATCTCCGCCTGCAGATCGCCAATCCGTACGGGTTCAAGGCCTCGATCAATCCGACCTTCGCCGACGACGCAAAGGACGGCGTCGGCTGGGTCTCGAAGTACCACTTCGGCATCAACGTCGGGCCGACCGTGCTGATGATCGAGAACTTCCGCTCCGGCCTAGTGTGGTCGCTGATGCGCAAGTGTGCTCCCCTCGTCGCCGGCCTGCGCGCGGCAGGCTATTCGGGCGGATGGCTTGCCTTATGAGCAGCAGTGCGAAGGCTGGCTCGAAGGCTATCTGCTGACCGGCCGCCACGGCATCTTCAACTGCTACGAAGCCTTCATCCACATCGTCGACTCGATGTTCA
>JBDTNU010000594.1:0-2548 GCA_039933535.1 Caldimonas sp.
GCGCGAGCACGGCATCGCCGAGATGTGCGCGAAGGAACGGATCCGCCTCGATGCCGGTGCGATGGTCTACCTCAGCCATTGGCTGACGCCGCTCGGCCGTGCCAAGCGCTACGACACGCGCTTTTTCATCGCCGCTGCGCCGGCATCGCAGATCGCGCTGTTCGACGGCACCGAGATGGTCGAACAGCTCTGGATCGCTCCAGGCGAGGCCCTCGCGCGCAGCAAGACCCTGAAGCTCCTGACGCCGACCCAGAAGACGCTCGAGCTGGTCGCCCGCTTCGCCGATGCCGCCACGCTCATGGCCTGGGCGTCGGCGCCGCGGACCGTGCCGCTGACGATGCCACGCGTGGCCCTCGGCAAGGAAGGGCCGCGTCCGGTACTGCCCGACGAACCGGCGTGGGCCGAGCTCGGCCGCATCGATCCGGCCGGCCACGGGCACGGCTCGTACGAGCTCGTGCCCGGACGCGCGGTGCGCCTGTCGGAGCGCGTGATCCGCGTCACCGCGGGCAACGGCAGCATGATGACCGGGCCGGGAACGAACACCTACCTGATCGGCGGCGGACCGGCCAACGAGTGGGCGGCGATCGATCCGGGACCGGCCCTCGACGCGCACGTCGAGGCGATCCTCGCTGCGGCGCCGGGGCCGATCACCCGCATCTTCGCGACCCACACCCACACCGATCACTCGCCGGCGACGGTCGCGCTGAAAGCGCGCACCGGCGCGACCGTGCACGGGCTTGCGGCGCGGAATCGCGAGTGGCAGGACCTGAGCTTCGTCCCCGACGTGACGCTCACCGGTGGCGAGCGGGTCGAGCTCGCGCCCGGGACGACGCTGGCGGTGATTCACACGCCGGGCCACGCGTCGAACCACCTCTGCTATCTGCTCGAAGAGGAAAAGACCCTCTTCACCGGCGACCACGTCATGCAGATGTCGACCGTCGTCATCAATCCACCCGATGGCGACATGCGCGCCTACATCGAATCGCTGCGCTCGTTGCTCGACCTCGATCTCGACTGGCTGGGGCCCGGTCACGGCTTCCTGATGGCGGAGCCGCGCCAGTCGATGGAGAAGGTGATCGCGCATCGACTTGCACGCGAGGCCAAGGTCAGTGCTGCCCTGAAGACGCTGCAACCCACTGCGCCCGATGCCCTGCTTGCGCAGGTCTACGCCGACGTGCCGGCGCGCTTGCACATGATGGCGATGCGCTCGCTGACCGCGCACCTGCTCAAGCTGCGCGACGACGGCCTGGCTCGCCTCGACGATGCGGGGCGCTGGTCGAGCGTCGCCGCCGCCTAGCCGAGCGCGTTCAGCAAGACTCGTATTTCCAGTTGCGCGACTTGCCTTCGGCAAGCATCGCGAGCGCCTGCGCAACGCGACGCGTGCGTGTCTCGTCGCGCTTGGCCTCGACGATCCACTCGACGTACTCGCGCCGATGGCTGGGCGGCATTGCATCGAAGTTCGCCTGTGCCTTGCGATCGCCGGCCAGCGCTTCGGCAAGCGCCGCAGGAACGACCGGAGGCGGCTTGACCGTCCTTCGCGGCGCGGCCCTGGTCGCGGGGGCGTTCGCAGCCGCCGTGGCGGCCTGGCGAATCGTCTTCATCAAGTCGCGTCGCGACGGCAGATCGGTCGGGCTCGCGATGCGCCCGAACTGGCCCATGGCCTCGCCGCTCTTGCCCTGATCGGCAGCGTCGCGACCGCGCCAGAACCCGAACGCGCAGTGCTGCTTGAAGGCGGCCATGTGGGCCAGGATCCTGCCGTCGAGCACGAAGAAGGGCATGCTCCACTTGATCGTCTCCTCGACGCCGGGACACGCCTCGTGGACGGCGTCTCGCAGCAGATTGAGGATCGGTGCGGCGAACGGAGCGGCGCGCTCGATGTAGGCGTCGATGCGTGGATCGGTATTGGCCATCGCGAACTCCTCCGACTACATGCTGCGCCGATACTGGCCGCCGACCTCGAACAAGGCGTCTGTGATCTGGCCGAGCGAGCAGACGCGCACGGCGTCGATCAGCACCTCGAACACGTTGCCGTTGGCGATGACCGCGTCTTTCAGGCGCTGAAGCTGGGCCGGCGCGGCACCGGCATTGCGGGCGTGGAAGTCGGCCAACCGCTGCAGCTGGCTCTGCTTTTCCGCTTCGGTCGACCTTTGCAGCTCGATGTGGTCCGGCACGGCGTCGCCATACGGATTGCGGAAGGTGTTGACGCCGACGATCGGGTATTCGCCCGAATGCTTCTGCATCTCGTAGTGCATCGACTCTTCCTGGATCTTGCCGCGCTGGTAGCCGGTCTCCATCGCGCCCAGGACGCCGCCGCGCTCGGCGATCTTCTCGAACTCCGAGAGCACGGCCTCTTCGACCAGCTCGGTCAGCTCGTCGATGATGAAGGCGCCCTGGTTCGGGTTCTCGTTCTTCGCCAGGCCCCACTCGCGATTGATGATGAGCTGGATCGCCATCGCCCGGCGCACGCTGTCCTCGGTCGGCGTCGTGATCGCTTCGTCGAAGGCGTTGGTGTGCAGGCTGTTGCAGTTGTCGTAGATCGCGATCAGCG
>JBDTNU010000595.1:0-2546 GCA_039933535.1 Caldimonas sp.
CGAAGGCCATCACCGGCCCGAGGTCGGAGCCGCCGATGCCGATGTTGACGACGTTGCGGATCCGCTTGCCGGTGTGGCCCAGCCAGCGGCCATCGCGCAGGGCGTCGGCGAACGCGGCCATGCGGCCGAGCACGGCCTGCACCTCGGCCACGACGTCGACGCCATCGACCTTCAAGGTCTGCCCGGCCGGCATGCGCAGCGCGACGTGCAGCACCGAGCGCTTCTCGGTCGGGTTGATGACGTCGCCCCGGAACATCGCCGCCGTGCGCTCGCGCACGCCGCATTCGTCGGCAAGCGCAGCAAGCAGGCGCAACGTCTCGTCAGTGACGCGATTCTTCGAATAGTCGAGGTAGAGGCCGGCGGCCTCGAGCGCGAGCCGCTCGCCGCGACCGGCGTCGCCTGCGAACAGCTCGCGAAGGTGGGACGTGCCGGTCTCGGCGTGGTGCGACGCCAGCGCCTTCCAGGCCGCGCCTGCAGTCAGCGCGCCGCGGGCCGCGGGATGCTTGTCGTCACTCTTCATCGGCCACCTGCTCCCGTGAGTTGCGCGCTCTTCGCCTCGATGCCCGCGAGCAGGCTGTCCCATGACTTCTGGAACGCGTCGGCGCCCTCCTGCTGCAGGCGCAGCGAGAGCGCGTCGTCGTCGATGCCGAGCTTGCGAAACCCGGCGATCACGGCTTCGGCGTCGCCACCGTCGAGTGGAAGAACGGCGCCGACCCTGCCGTGGTCGGCGAATGCCTTGAGCGTCTTGTCGGGGATCGTGTCGACGGTGTCGGGCGCGGCCAGCGCCTCGACGTAGAGCGTGTCGGCGGCGGCCGGATCCTTCGTGCCGGTGCTCGCCCACAGCAGCCGCTGCGGGTGGGCACCGGCTGCGGCGAGCTTTTGCCAGCGCGGCGACGCGAGCAGATCGCGGTAGGCCTTGTAGGTTCGCTTCGAGATCGCGATGCCGAGACGATTGCGCCATTCGGCCGGCACCTGATCCTTCACGGCCACGTCCCATCGACTCACGAACAGCGACGCCACCGACTCGACCTTCGGGTCGAGCCCGGCCGCGATGCGCCGCTCGATGCCGCGCATGTAGGCCTCGGCGGCCGCCAGGTACTGCTCGCGCGAGAAGAGCAGCGTGACGTTGATCGGCACGCCGGCAAAGATCGATGCCTCGATCGCCTTCGCCCCGGCAGGCGTGCCGGGAATCTTGATGTAGAGGTTCGATCGCGCCGCCGCGGCATGAAGGCGGGCAGCGGCCTCGGTCGTCTTCGCCGTGTCGTTGACGATCGCCGGTGAAACTTCGAGCGAGACCCAGCCATCGACACCATCGGTCGCGTCGTGGACCGGGCGAAACAGATCCGCGGCCCGCGTCAGGTCGCGCAGCGCGAGCTCGAAGAACAGGTCTTCGCCCGACTTGCCCCGACGCGACAGCTCGGAGATCTGCTCGTCGTAGAAGTCGCCGGCGCCGATCGCGTGCTCGAAGATGGTCGGGTTCGATGTCAGACCGGTCACCGAGAAGACCTTGATGTAGCCGGCAAGCGTGCCGTCGTCGAGCATCTCCCGGGTGATGTTGTCGACCCAGAGGCTCTGGCCGAGGGCGTGAAGCTTTTGCAGGTTCGGGTTCATCGTTTTTCCTTGACTGCGGCGCCGAGCAGCCGCGCGACGTCGAATTCGAGCAGGTCGCCTATGCGATCGACCGCATGGTCGGCCGCCGGATAGGCAGCGATGTTGGCTGGGTCCTCGGCATAGTGGCCCTGGCGCGGAAAGACCGTCACGAGGCGCTCGCCCATGACCGCTTTCATGGCCGCCAGGATGCGCAACTTGTCGTCGACCATGACGTAGCGCCTGGCCGGGTAGAGGAGTTGCATCTGGTCGAGCATCGTTTCCTTGTGGATGTAGATCAGCACCCGACCCTGCACAGCATTCCACAGTCCCGAGCGCTGGATCTTGCGCGGTTGAAAGACCACGTCGCCATCGGAAAGGATGACCGTCGGCCCCAGCGTGCCGAGGTGGGCGACGACATCGAGCGCCTTCGTGTAAAGAAGTTCGGCGAACGGATAGTCGATCAGAAAGCTCGACATCAGCAGCAGGCGCCGGTCGCCGCTGCCGCCCTGGTCGACCTCGTTGCGGTAGCGCTGCAGGCTGCCCAGATAGTCGGCATAGCCCAGCTCGCCGCGAAGCTGCTCGAAGATCGCCCAATAGCGGGCGGCGCTGACAGCACCGAACTCGTGCTCGAGATGGACGCGCAGGTCGGCAATGATCCGGTCGTTGTCGAGCAGCGTGTTGTCGACATCGAGAAGAAAGACGAGCTCGGAGGTCATGGCGGCCCGACGCTCACGCGCATGGCTCGGCACCGTGTTCTTCTGCCGTCGGGTTGTGCCAGCCGCCATCGGCGGCGATCAGCGCGTCGGCCGCGGCAGGACCCCAGCTTCCCGGCACGTAGGGAAGCGCGGCGTGATGGTGGACGAGAACCGGATCGACCACCGCCCAGGCGGCTTCGACCGCATCCTGGCTGGTGAAGAGCGCGCCGTCGCCGGCCATCGCGTCGCCCAGCAGGCGCT
>JBDTNU010000596.1:0-2534 GCA_039933535.1 Caldimonas sp.
CGCTCGGCGTCGCCATGGACGCCCATTCGACCGCCTCGATCCGCGCCGCCGTCGATGCGGCCGCGGTGCACTTCGGCGCACTCGATCTGCTGGTCAACTGTGTCGGCATCCAGCGCGAAGAGCGCCACGCCGACGTGAGCGAAGTCGCCTTCGACGAAGTCGTGCAGGTCAATCTCAAGGCAGCGATGTTCATGAGCCAGGCGGCGGCACGGCACCAGATCGCCGGCCTCGCCGCCGGACGCGCCCCCGGCCGCCAGGTGCACGTGCTCTCGGTGCGCGCGCAGCTCGGCATGCGCGACCGCGGCTACTCCGCCTACTGCGCGACCAAGGGCGCGCTCGTCATGCTGATCAAGCAGCACGCCGTCGAGCTCTCGGCGCACGGCATCACCGTCAACGGCGTGGCGCCGACGGTCGTGCGCGGCGAGATGGGCGCGCACTGGCTCGCGAATCCGGTCACGCGCGAGCACATCCTGGCGCGCATTCCGCTCGGCCGCGTCGCCGAGCCCGAAGACGTGGCCGGCGCGACGCTCTTTTTCTGCAGCCCGGCCGCGTCGTTCGTGACCGGCCAGGTGCTGTATCTCGACGGCGGCCTCACGGCCACTCAATAACCACAGGAGACAGACATGATCAAACGTCCACTCGCGCGGCTCGCCGGCATCTTGCTTGCCGTCGCCGCGACGACTCTTTGCGTTCCGGTCTCGGCCCAGACCAAGGTCGTCTGGAAGGCCGCCGACGTGCACCCGCTCGGCTACCCGACGGTCGAGGCGATCATGCGCATGGGCAAGAAGCTCGAGGCGCAGACGAACGGCCGCATCTCGGTCCAGATGTACCCGTCGATGCAGCTCGGCGGCGAGAAGGAAATGATCGAGCAGGCGCAGGTCGGCGCGCTGCAGATCGCGCGCATCTCGGTCGGCGCGATGGGGCCGGTCGTCGACGACCTCAACGTCTTCAACCTGCCGTTCATCTTTCGCGACGAGGAGCACATGCGAAAGGTGATCGACGGCCCGATCGGCGCCGAGCTGCTCGACAAGATCAACACCAACCCGGCCTCGCGCATCGTCGCCCTCGGCTGGATGGACGCCGGCGTGCGCAACGTCTACGGCAAGAAGCCGGTGCCGACGCCGGCCGACCTGAAGGGCCAGAAGATCCGCATGATGGGCAACCCGATCTTCGTCGAGACGATGAACGCGATGGGCGGCAGCGGCGTGGCGATGGGCTTCAACGAGCTCTACAGCGCGCTCGAGACCGGTGTGGTCGACGGGGCCGAGAACAACCCGCCTACCCTGCTCGCGCAAAACCACTACCTTGTCAGCAAGGTCTACAGCCTGACCGGCCACCTCATCATTCCCGAGATCTTCATCTTCTCGAAGCGCACCTGGGACGGCCTGTCGCCCGAGGACCAGGCCCTGCTCAAGAAGCTGTCGCGCGAGACGCAGTTCGAGCAACGCAAGCTCTGGGACGAGAAGACCGCCACCGCCGAGGGCGACCTCAAGGCCAAGGGCGTGACCTTCGTGGTCGCCGACAAGCCGGCGTTCTACAAGGCGACGCAACCGGTGCGCGACAAGTACGGCGCCAAGTACGCCGCCCTGCTGAAGCGCATCGAAGACACGAAGTAGCGCCGTGCGAGCCGCCTATGCGCTCGTCATGGAGCGGCTCTACCTCGCGTGCATCGTCGTCTCGGCGAGCGCGCTCGTGGCGATCACGCTGGTCATTCCCTACGGCGTGTTCATGCGCTATGTGCTCGATTCGGCGTCGAGCTGGCCGGAGCCGTTCTCGGTGCTGGCGATGGTGCTGTTCTCGTTCGTCGGCGGCGCTGCGGCGTATCGCGCCAACGTGCACATCTGCGTGCAGATGCTGACCGACGCCGTGCCCGCGGCTGCGCGAACGTGGCTGCTCTGGCTCGCGGATCTGGCGATGACCGCGACCGCTCTGTTCATGCTCGTCTACGGCACGCAGCTCGTCCGCGTCACCTGGAACCAGACGATCGGCGAGTTCCCGACGCTCTCGGTCGGCGTGACCTACCTGCCGATTCCGCTCGGCGGCCTGTTCACGCTGCTGTTCATCGTCGAGCGGCTCTGGCTGGGCAGCCCGCCGCCGACATCGATCATGTACCGCGACCAACCCCTGGCCGAGTGAGCGCGGGATGATCGAGATCCTCATCCTCCTCGGCTCGTTCGTCGTGCTGTGCATGATCGGCATGCCGGTGGCCTATACGCTCGGCCTGGCCGCCATCCTCGGCTCGCTCTGGATCGACGTGCCGCTCGAAGCCGTGATGATCCAGGTCTCGAGCGGCGTCAACAGCTTCTCGCTGCTCGCGATTCCGTTCTTCGTGCTTGCGGGCGCCATCATGGCGGAGGGCGGCATGGCCGTGCGGCTGGTCAACCTGGCGCGCATCTTCGTCGGCGCGATCCGCGGCGGCCTGGCGCTGGTCAACGTCATCGCCTCGACCTTCTTCAGCGGCGTCTCCGGCTCCTCGGTGGCCGACACCGCGTCGATCGGCTCGGTGCTGATCCCGCAGATGGTCAAGCAGGGCT
>JBDTNU010000597.1:0-2531 GCA_039933535.1 Caldimonas sp.
TTGCCGCCGACCTGAAACATGGACTGCGCGAAACCGTGGCGCCCTCCGGACGCCATCCGGGCGACCCGCGACGACTCCGGATGAAACACGGCAGAGCCCAGGCCGACGAACGCGGCGGCCAGCAGCACCGTCGCGTAGTTCGGCGCGAAGGCGAGCAGCAGCAGGCCGCACAACGTCGATGTCATGCCGAACGGGAGCGAATACGGCGTGGGCCGTTGATCGGTGTAGAGGCCGATCAGGGGCTGGAACAGCGACGCGGTCAGTTGGTAGGTCAGCGTGATGAGGCCGATCTGGGCGAACGACAGCGAGAACGTGCCCTTGAGCACCGGGTACAGCGCCAGGATCAGCGACTGCATCATGTCGTTGATCAGGTGCGATGCGCTGAGCGCACCGAGCGTCCCGAGCGCCAGCGGCTTGACCGACGACGCCGCTGCCATGGGTCCGGTGGGGGAAGGCAGGGCGCCGGGACGCAGGGCAGTGGTCGCGGGTGAGTTCATGGGGTGACGGTTCAGCAATTGCAACGGTTCGAGAGGGCCGAAACCAGCCGTCTCGTCCACGACACGCGCATTTTCGCTGAAGGCTGAGGGCGCCGAGCATTGCATTTTCGTCGACGCAGGTGCGCGTGCCTACTGCCGGCCCTTGGCTGCTCGTTTCGATTGACCGCGTGGGGGCATCACGCCGATTCGTGTCGCCCGAGGTGGCCCTCCTCGACACGCGAGGCACAGACGCACACGACCACGGCCTTTCCGGTGTGGAGCGTCCAGGTCGTCGGCACCGCGTCGCGCAAGGCCTCGCTGTCGCGCGTTTCGACACGCAGGAACTGCTCGCGCGCGAGCGGATCGCTGTATTCCACCAGCACCTCGTGCGATGCCACGTCGAAATGCTTGTGCACCAGGTGAAGCGCAAAGCGGCCGAGGCGGTCGTGGCGCGCCAGCACGTGGCGCAGCTCGTCCATGCAGGCAACGTCGGCGGCGTCGAGCGGGGCGACGTCGCGAAGGTCCTGCAGCCGACTCCACTGCAGCGGGGAGATCGTGATTCGTGGTCGCGTCATGGCGTAGCCCGTCGTCGCCTCGGGTTCGGTGGCCAGGCAGTCTGGTGGGGCGTCGTTACCGGCTCGTTATCGACGACGTCCCCACGGGCGCTGGCGCTGCCGGAACACGCAGGCCCAGCTGTCGCGCCGACTCGGCGAGCAGGTCGCGGTTGACCGGATTGCGGTTCAGGAAACTGTCGCGAAACTCGGGCGGCACTTCGGGCAAGGCCCGCTGCGCGACCCAGTCGAAGCCTTTGCGCAGGGCCGCGTCCGCGTCGTCGCGCCGGCCGAGCGCGTCGAAGGCGCGGCTCGCCGCCCACCAGGCCTCGCCGTAGTAGGTGTCGGCAGGTCGGCAGCCCGGCAGGCGTGCGACCAGTTCGTCGACCTCGGCCGCGACCGGCTCGCCCTGCTCGGCGAGGCGTCGAGCGCGCAGAACGCGCGCGCGCATGCCGATGGCCAGGTGCTCCATGTCGTCGGCCTCGTCGCGGAGCGAAGCGCAGGCGGCAGCGGCGGCCTCGGAGGTCATCGCCAGGGTCGCCTCCAGGCGCGTCAGCATGCGCAGCCACGGGTCGCGGTCGTCGAGCCCGGCGAGCGCCTCCTCCACCGAGTGCCCGCCGCGGTGGCCGAGGGCTCGGTCGATGCGTGCCTGCAGCACGACGCGGCGTGCATGGGTCGCCGGCGTCGCCGGGTCGGTCCATTGCAGCGCCTGCCTCGCACGCGCGAACTGGCCGAGGTGGATCAGCACGCTGGCCAGGTGGTTGGCGGTGAGGCCGGTCCAGAGCGTGCCCGGGTTGGCGGCGAAGCAGGCACGGGCGCGCTCGAAGCCGGCCAGCGATTCGGCATAGCGGCCGAGCGCGCCTTCGTGCACCGAGACGTAGAGCTCGATCGCGCCCGAAGCCGGGCCGACGGCCACGCCGAGCGGGTCGCTGAGGGCGCGGGCGCGCCGGGCGTGGTCGAGCGCGTGCTCGGTGCGCCCGAGGTTGCCTTCGACGAGTGCGAGGTTGGACGTCAGGGTCGCGAGCTCGGCATGATCGCCGGCCTCCTGCGCCGACTGCATCGCGTGACGCAGCGCGTCGGCGGTGTCGCGCCCGCGCTGCGCCGACTTCAACGCGTAGGCGTAGTCGGACCAGAAGCGATGGCGTTGCTCGGCATTGCCCTGCATGAGCACGAGCTCGCGGAACGACTCGATGGTCTGGAGCGCCTCGCTCGACCGGCCCGACTGGGCGAGCGCCACGGCGAGCAGACGCGCCGCCTCGAAGCGCGGCCACTGTGCGCCCAGTCGCGTCGCCGCGTCGAGGGCCGATCTCGCCGCCGCCTCGCCCTCGCTCGCCTGGCCGGCCATGAGGCAGACATTGGCGCGCGCGGTGAGGGCGCGCATGCGCTGCGGCTCGGTGCGCTGAGCGGCGTCGAGGCCGTCGACGAGCGCGGCAGCCGCGGCGATGCCGCGCACGAGGATCACGCATTCGAGGCTGTCGGCGCGCGCGTCGAAGGCCTTGCCGGC
>JBDTNU010000598.1:0-2525 GCA_039933535.1 Caldimonas sp.
CGAGCCGTCCACCACAACATGGCCGGTTCGCCGCTCAGGTCGTGATGCGTTTCAACGGCGCCGCCCAGGCGTGCCGCTTCAACGCGTAACGGTGACGTCGAGCGCCACGGCATGGCTCGGCTGCCCGGCGCCCGAGGTTGCGGTGACGGTCACGGTCGACGTGCCGGCCGGCGTACCACCGCCTGCCGCTCCAACGCCGCTGCCGTCGGATGCCCCGCCGCAGGCGCTGACAACCGATAGCAGTCCCCATGCGCCGAGCACCGCCAGCCAATGCAGCAGCCCATGCCGCGACGTGCGGGCCGATGCCCTGCCGCGCAGCGCGATCACGCCGAGCGACGCGAACATCACTGCCCCGACCGGCCCCGGCACTGGCGGGCCACCAAAGCCACCGACCGGAGCGAACGAAATCACGGCATCGGCACTGGTCGAGATCGTCAACTGAGTCGTCACCGGCGTCCCGGCCGGTGTCACGCTCGCTGGCGCGAAGCTGCAGGCGGCTCCGGCGGGCAAGCCGGCACAGGCGAACGTCACGGCCTGCTGGAAGCCGTTGCTCGGTGCCACCGTCAAGATCGTGCTCGCGTTCTGCCCGGCCGCGACCGACAGCGAGGCTAGTGTGGTCGCTAGCGTGAAGTCCGGTGTCGCTGCTGTGGCGTCGATCCGGATGCTTACGGCCGCCGAGATGCTGGCAGCAAAGACCGAATCGCCGCCGTACTGCGCCGTGATCGCGTGCGTGCCGACCGCCAATGCCGAAGTCGCGACACTGGTCTGGCCGGCCGCGACAGTGCCAGTGCCAAGGGACATTGCCCCCTCAAAAAACGTCACCGTGCCCGACGGCGTGCCGGCGGCGGTCGAAGCAACACCGGCCGTCAACGTCACCGCCTGGCCTGCGGTGGCGGTGGTCGCCGACAGGGTCAGGGTCGTTCGCGTTGCCGCTCCGGCAGCCGCCGAGCCGATGCCCGCCATCGAAACGCGCACCGGGTTGCCGTTGAAGCTGCCGCCGACCGTGAGCAGGCCGACGAGCCCGATCGGGTCGGACACGAGCGTCGGGCGGAACGACACGCTAGCCGTGCAACTCGCGCCCACGGCGAGCGTGCTGCCGCAGTCTGTCGTCTGCACGAAGTCGCCGTTGGTCGCGACGCCGCTCAGGCTCGCAAGCGCATTGCCAGTGTTGGTAATGGTCACGCTGCGCGGCGCGCTGCCGGCTCCGACTGCCTGGCGACCGAAATCGAGGCCGGACGGCGTGACCTGCACGGCCGGGCCGTTCACGCCTTCGACGCTGAGCGACACGCCGTGAGTGTTGCCGGGCGAGTCGTCGGTGATCGTCAGCAGCCCGCCAGCCAGGCCCGTCGCCATCGGCGTGGCCTGCACGTCGATCGTGCAGCTCGCGCCGGCTGCAAGCGTCGCGGCGCAGCGGTTCGTAACGAGGAACGGGCCGGTAGCCGATACGGCAGCGATGTTTAGCGGGCCGTTGCCGGTGTTCGGGATCGTGATGGTCCGCGCCGGGCTCGTGATGCTGACGCCGACCGACCCGAAGTTGAGCCGCTGCGGTGACGGTGTTACCAATGGGATCACGATGCCTTCGCCGGCGAGCGCGATCTGCACCGGCGAACCCGGCGCATTCGTCGTGATTGCGACCGTGCCGCTACGCGGGCCGACGCCGCTTGGTGCGAAGCCGAAGGAGAGGAAGCAGCCCGCCCCGGCCGCCAGGGTCGTGCCGCAGGTCGTGAATTGGGTGGCGATCGGGAACTCGGCCGGCACCGCCAGACTCAGCGTCGCCGTCTGCGCGCCGGAATTGCGCAGGCCGAACAATGCCGGCACGTTGAAAGTCGTGCCGACCTGCACCGCGCCGAAGGTCGCCGACTTCGGCGGGTTCACCACCAACTGCGGTCCCATGGGGTCGGCGCCGACGCCGGCCAGCGCGACCGTATGCGGGCTGCCGGCGGCGCTGTCGGTGAGCGTGAGCGTGCCATTGCGGCTGCCGGCCTGGGCCGGCCGGAACTGCACCGAGATGCTGCATTGCGCCTGCGCGTTCAGGACGATCGGCAGCGCCCCGCACGAGCCGCCCGCGACACTCGCGTAGTCGCCCGGTGCGAACGTCAGCGCCGAGATCGTCAGGGTGCCCGAGCCGGTGTTTTGCAGTGTCAGCGGCAGTTGCGAGCCCGCAGTGACCGAGACGTTGCCGTAGTCGATGGTGGCCGGCGTCGCTTGCAGCGCCGCACCGGTGGCCACCGTGCCGGACAGCGCCAACACGAACGGGCTGCCATAGGCATCGTTCGTCACGGTCACGGTGGCGCTGCGCTGCCCGCTCGCGCCGGCCTGCGGTGCGAACGCCGCGATGATTCCGCACGAGCCCGAACCGACGGGGCAACCCGTCAGGTTGAAATTGAAGTCGCCCGGGTTCGCGCCGCCCAACGTCACTGTCTTGCTGCGAGGGAATACATCGACGGATTGCAACTCGAGGCTCGCGGACCGCTGAGCGCCGGTGACTGCCAGATGCCACCTCCTGACGCGCCGGGAGACACAAT
>JBDTNU010000599.1:0-2508 GCA_039933535.1 Caldimonas sp.
CCCTATTGGCGGCCCGATGCGCGCGGCACCATCGTCGGCCTGACGCGCGGCTCGACGATGGCCCACATCGCCCGCGCCGCGCTCGAGTCGATCGCCTTCCAGAGCGCGGCCCTGCTCGACGCCATGAGCAAGGACGCGATCGCCGCCGGCGGCGTCGCGGTGGCGGAGCTGCGCGTCGATGGCGGCGCCTCGGCCAACGACTTGCTGATGCAGTTCCAGGCCGACCTGCTCGGCATTCCGGTGCTTCGCCCGAGAGTGATCGAGACGACCGCGCTCGGCGCGGCCTATCTCGCCGGTCTGAGCTGCGGCGTCTATTCCGGCACCGACGAGCTGGCCGCGCACTGGCAGATCGAGCGCACCTTCCACCCGACGCTGTCGCGCGAGCGTGCTGCCGAGCTGATGCGGCGCTGGGAGCACGCGGTCGCGCAGGCCACGGCATAGGCCCCCTGGGCCGCGAAGCCTGCTGACACCACGCTGTCAGGAGCTGTCGCGCAGCATGATGGCTCGTCAACTCCTTCTTCAGGACAAGCCATGGAAACCACTCTCACCCACGCGATCGACTGGTTCGAGATTCCGGTCAGCGACATGGATCGCGCCCAGGCCTTCTACGAGGCGCTGCTCGCGACCTCGTTGCGCCGCGAATCGATCGGCGGCCAGACGCTCGCCGTGTTCAGCTATGCGCAAACCGGGGTCGGCGGCTGTCTGATGGCCGGTCCGAATGCGCCCAAGCCGGCCGATGCCGGAACCCTCGTCTACCTGAACGCCGGCAAGTCGCTCGACGCCGTGCTGGCCCGTGTCGAGGCGGCTGGTGGCCGGATCGCCACGCCGAAAGTGCAGTTGCCCGGCGACATGGGATGCTTCGCCCACGTCGCCGACACCGAAGGCAACCGGGTCGGCCTGCACGCGCCCGACTGAGGAGCAAGCGCATGCGCCGCGCCGACCGACTGTTTCAGCTCATCCAGCTGATCCGCGGCCGGCGCCTGAGCACCGCGCGCTTCCTCGCCGAACGGCTCGCCGTCTCGGAACGCACCGTCTACCGAGACGTCGCCGACCTGATGGCGCAGGGCGTGCCGATCGAAGGCGAGGCGGGCGTCGGCTATCGCATGCGTTCCGGCTTCGACCTGCCACCACTCATGTTCACGCGAGAAGAAGCGCAAGCCCTGGTCGCCGCGGTGCGCGTCGCCCGCTCGCGGCTCGACGACGCGCTCGCTGTCCACGTCGAGACGGCGCTGTCGAAGATCCTCGCGGTGCTGCCCGCAGCGGCACGCGCCGCCGCCGAGGGCATGGCCGTGCTCGCGCCACCGGCCACGCTCGATGGCGCTACGCGCGCACGGTTGCGCGTGCTGCGCGAGGCGACCGAGCAGCGCGCCAAGGTGCGGATCACCTACCTCGACCTGAAGGGCGCGGCGAGCGAGCGAACGGTGCGGCCGGTCGGCTGCGTCTACTGGGGCGAGGTCTGGACGCTGGCGGCATGGTGCGAAACGCGCGATGGCTTTCGCAACTTCCGGGTCGACCGCATCGCCGGCCTCGAGGTGCTGGCCGAGCGCTTCCGTGACGAGCCCGGAAAGACCCTCGCCGACCTTCTGCGCCAGGTCGAGGTCGATCGCTCCAATGCCTGAGAAACCCGGCAGGAGCGACGCGCTCGAGGGACATGCTCGGTCCGACGAGCCGGCCAGGACGAAGTGCGCGCCGAGCCCGACCGCGATCGATTGCCGGGCGAGGCGAACAGGCGCAGCATCCGACGCGATGCGCACGCTCCCATGCCCGACCTGGCCGCCGCGATCCTCGGCCATCTGAAGCGCGTCGACGTCGAACGCGAGCGTCGTTCCGCCGAGCCGGGATTGAACGCCCGGGTGGTCGCGCTGAAGGCGTTTCAGCAGCGCCGCTTCTCGCACACCTATGCCGACTTGCTGGCGAGCGCGCGCTACGGCGCCGCCGCGCGCTTCTTCCTCGAAAAGCTCTACGGTCCGGACGACTTCACGCGTCGCGACGCCCAGTTCGCACGCACGGTTCCGGCGCTGGTCCGGCTCTTCCCGGACCGGGTCGTGGCGACTGTCTCGACGCTGGCCGAGCTGCACGCGTCATCGGAAACACTCGACACGGCCATGGGCGCGCGGCTCGAGTACGAGCAGATCAGCGGGCGCGACTACGTCCGGGCATGGCAAGAGGTCGGCCGGGCGGCGGAACGGGAACGCCAGATCGCGTTGACGCTCGACGTCGCGACCGGCCTCGACGAGCTGACCCGCATGCCTTTGCTGCGCAGCACCCTGCGCCTGATGCGCGCGCCCGCCCGGGCGGCTGGACTGGCCGAGCTGCAGTGGTTTCTGGAGACCGGGTTCGACACCTTCCGGACCATGAAAGGCGCGCAGGGTTTCATCGCGCTGGTCGGTTCACGCGAACGAGCTCTCGCGTCCGTGCTCTTCGCGGCCGACAGCGAGGGCATCGACGACGCGGCTTCGATGCAACGCGCCCTGGCCAGCCTGCCTTGATCCTGGCGCCGCCGGGTGC
>JBDTNU010000600.1:0-2504 GCA_039933535.1 Caldimonas sp.
CGAAACGGGTCCGGCCGCGATCAACGCAACCGCCGACGGGCCGACCGGCAACCTGGCGCTACCCGCCCGCGTCACGATGACCATCGGCCAACCGGTGATCGGCACCAGCGTGCAGGGCGACCTGCGCCTGTCGGTGGGAGCCAATCCATGATGCGCGCCGCCCGATCGCTGGCCACGCTCGCTTGTGCCGCTGCGCTGCTCGGCATCGCCCCGGCAGCGCGCGCGCAGAGCTGCCAGCGTACCGATCAGTTCGAGAGCCAGTGGATGCGACTCGACGCCGCGCGTTCGTATCGCAACGGCTTCGCGGAGCCGGAAAGCGGCGGCGTCACGCGCCGGCGCGGCAACAAGTCGTACAATCAGCTGCTGCAGGACTACCCCGCGCAGCAAGGCGAGTTCCGCGCCCTGCTCGACGAGTTCGGGGCGCAGCTCGACGATCCGCGCCCGAGCATCGTGCGCGAGGCCACCTGCGGCTTTCGCGAGACGCTCAACGAGCTCATGGCCGGCGAGACGCTGCTCGGCAACCAGCGGCTGCTGCAGGGACTGCGCACGCGCTATCCCGGCATCGGCGATCCGCAGGATCCGGATCAGCGCACCCTGCTGACCCAGGCCAACGGCCTGTTTCGCAGTGCCGTCGAGCTGTCGGCCGAGCGCATCCGCCAGGACCCGGCGCGCCTGCGCAGCCGCGGCACGGTGAACGCGAACTTTCCCTTCTTCGTCGAGAACACGCCGCGCGCCGCCGGCCTGCAGGGCGAGGTCGTTGAAGGCGACTACTTCCGCTTCACCGATCTGGTCATCCGCTACGGCCTGGCCGGCAACTCGCTCGGCAAGCGCCTGTTCTTCCTCGGCAACGACACCCCGACCGAGCGCGCCAATGCCGCCGCCACGTTCCAGCGCACGGCGCAGACGGTGTATCTCAGCTCGGTGCTGCTCGGCGCCGCGCAGTCGCGTCGCGACTTCCAGACCAACAACGGCACCGAGGTGAAGCGGCAGGTCAACGACGCGCAGCAGGTGTTCGACGACATCCGCGCCGGCTTCAACCCACTGACCTTGCGCGGCGACTTCGTGCCCAACCAGCCGACCAACAATCTGCTCGCCGGGGTGAAGAACCTCGTCGTCTCGGCGCAGCATGGTGAAGAGGCGGCGCGCGTCCTGACCCGGCAGTACGACGAGGACCAGACGGCGCTGACCAAAGAGCTGCGCGACCAGACCATCCAGTTCGTCGACCAGCTCGACATTCTGATCAGCACTGTCATCCGTCCGGGCGATGCGAGCTGCAACCCGCCGGAAGAGACCAACTGCGACATGACCAAGCCGGAGGATCGGGAGACGATCCTGGCGTTGACCAGAAACCCGGTCTTCCTGTGCGGCCCGCAGGCGGCGCTGGATCCGCTCGACTGCAGCGCCACGGCGGATCAGGGCGGCTGCGACGCGACGATCTGCACCAACTATCAGACCTATACCGGCGCCCTGATCGAGCTGCGCGAGGCCGAGCGGGCGATGCAGAACTTCGTCGAGCAGATCCGCATCGAGGAGACGCGCAGCGGTGCGGTGACGCGGATCATCCGGAATGGGGCGCAGGGGCTGACGGCGATCGACATCGCCAGCGGGATCGCCAAGGCGGCTTCGCCGGACATCGGCACCGACGGCGTAGCGACCTTCTCGCTCAGCGCGGCGACCGAGGGTTTCTTCAACGCCGGCCGGACGCAGATTGCGGCCACGCAGAGCATCGATCTCGAGCAGAACGAGTCATCCGCGACGATCAAGAACCTGCTGCTCGAGGAGGCGACGCAGGCGATCGCCGTCGAGCGCGCCAAGCTCGCGGTCGGCGAAGCGCACCGCAACTACACCGCCGCGATCGGCGACCTGGTGCGTTTCATCCGCAACGCCGCCGGCACGCGCGAGGAGCTGGCGCAGGCCTACTTCACCAATCCGGCCTATCGCCTGCAGCTCGATCTGTCGCAGCAGGATGCCGAAGCCTCGTTCCAGGCGGCGATGGTCGCCAGCTACGAGGCGACCAAGGCGCTCGAGTACGAGTGGTCGGAACGGCTGTCGAATCCGGTGGCGCGCCAGGACGGCGGGCTCGCCGAGCCGATCGGCGGCGGCAGCAAGTTCGATCCGATCGTGCGCGCCGAGTCGGCCTTCGCGATCGCCTCGGCCGGCAGTCAGGGCTCGCCGTCGCCGACGCTCCAGACCTACGTCGAAGCGCTGCAGCAGTGGGACATCAAAATGCGCCAGCTGCGCGGACCGCAGCGCCAGGCGGGTCAGACGCTGCGCATCTCGCTGAAGAAGGACATCCTCGGCTTCGACAGCTCCGACGAGGCGTTCAATCGACTGGCCTTCCGCGACTACATCGCCAAGCACCGGCGCCCCGGACGCAACCCGGATGTGGCTGATCTGATCGTCGAGTTTCCGATGCAGATCGGCGATCAGACGCTGCTGCCGGCGCGCTCGAATCTCAAGATCTTCAATCCCAGCGTCACCGCCTTCTGCCAGGGCGGCCTCAG
>JBDTNU010000601.1:0-2503 GCA_039933535.1 Caldimonas sp.
GACATGCTCACAGCAGCGGCTCCGCGCGGCGCGGATCCGCATAGAGCGTGCCGCCACCGTAGTAGGCCATGATCTTCTCCTCTTCGAGCAACGTCACGAGGTCGGCGTCGCGCGTCTGCGGCACGTTGGCGAAGTCGCGTCCCATGATCGAGTCGACGATGACGCGCCGGCCACCGATGCGCGAGAAGTTGACCGGCAGAAGCACCGTACCCCGGCCGCCCGCACCGGCGACCTCGAGCTCGAGATAGCGGAACACGACCTCGGAGCGGTCGACCCACACGTCCTTGACGATGCCGGCTGTCACCATGTCGCTGCCCATGACAGGCAGGCCGCGCGGATCGATGTCGCGCGACGCGACTTCGAAGTCGGCGGCGGCGCGCAAGGGCACGATGCGCGGTGCGCCGTCGATCGTCACGTCGGGGATGTCGCGCCGATTCGCATAGGCGCCCGGGCCGATCCCGGCACCCATGCCGTGGCCGTTCGGCTCCAGCGGCGCTCCGGGGAAGCCGCCGGTCGCGGTCGCGTCGATGGCTGCCTCTGCATCGGGAGGACGCGGTACCGTCACGCTCGAGCCGTCGGCGAGGCGAAATGTCTTCGCGGCCGGCAGGGAGGGAAAGCCGACGATCTTGTTGCGGCCGGGAACGTTGGACTCGAGCGGATAGCCCTCTCGCTTGTTCTCCTGGAGCAGGTAGTAGATCAGGCCGGCGAAGAAGACCCAGAACGCATAGAGCACGAGCTGGGCGACGTCGATGTATTGCGTGATGGCGCCGGTTTGCATGGTCGGATCTCCTCTGGACGAAACGTGACGGACGGAAGCGGTTGTCGACTAGCCGGGAAACTCGGCAAGCCCGAGCTTCTGGGGTGGTGAAGCGGCCGTCGCGCGCGACGTGCGCACGAGCGGGCCGAGGGCGATGAGCGTGGCGAAGAGCAGGTACATCTCGATGTGATAGACGAAGCTGTAGCCGGTCGCCGGGTTGGTCAGCGCCGTGCCGAGCGCGCCATTCACGGCGGCCAGCGAAACGGCGTCGCGGATCGCGCCGCCCATGCCGATCGCCAGGCCGGCGCAGGTTGCCTGCACAGCGCCCCAGGCGCCGAGGGCCAGGCCGATCAGGCCGCCGCTCTCGAGGTTCATCGCCGCGATCAGCGTGCCGACCGAGAAGAGGCCGCCGCCGAAGCCGATCAGCGCGGCGCCGACGCGGAACAGCCCGGGCGAGGCGAGCGGCTCGGCGAAGATGACGGCCGAGAACGCGACGATGCCGGCGAGCACGCCGAACGCGGCGATGCGATGGGCGTCTGCGCCGCGACTCAGCCAGCGCGCGGCGACAGCGAAGGCCGTCAGCGCGCCGGCTGCGATCAGCGCCGTCAGCGTCGTCGTCGCGCTGACGCTCAGCTTCAGGATCTCGCCGCCGTAGGGCTCGAGGATGATGTCCTGCATGTTGAACGCGGCCGTGCCGATGCCGACCGCGACGAGGAAGCGCAGCGAGCGCCCGTGCGCGGCGAAGCGTCGCCAGGTCTCGCCGAAGCCGGGCCGCGGCACGCTCTTGTCGGAGAGGCCGCGCGAGCGCGGCTCCTGCTTCCAGAGGGCGATGATGTTGAGCGCCATCGTCACGACGGCCGCGCCCTGGACCACCTGGATCAGGCGCAGCTTCGAGAAATTGGAAAGGAGGAGACCGAAGGCGATGCCCGAGGCGACCATGCCGACGAGCAGCATCACGTACATGAGCGCGACAACGCGCGGCCGTGCTTCCTTGGGCGCGAGGTCGGTGGCGAGCGCGAGGCCGGCCGTCTGCGTGGTTTGCAAGCCGGCGCCGACGAGCAGGAAGGCGAGCGCGGCACCGGCATCGCCCACCCACGCCGGGCCGATGCGGTCGCCGGACATCAGGATCAGTGCGAACGGCATGATCGCGAGGCCCCCGAACTGGATCAGCGTGCCCATCCAGAGGTACGGCACGCGCTTCCAGCCGAGTACCGAGCGGTGCGTGTCGGAGCGAAAGCCGATCAGCGCGCGAAACGGCGCGAACACCAGCGGCAGGCCGACCATGAGCGAGACGAGCCATGCGGCCATCCCCATCTCGACGATCATGACGCGGTTGAGCGTGCCGATCAGCAGCACCGTCGCCATGCCGACCGAGACCTGGAAAAGCGACAGGCGCAGCAACCGTGCCAGCGGCAGATCGGCAGTGGCCGCGTCGGCGAACGGCAGGAAGCCTGGCGCGACGTGCGTCCAGACGCGGGAGACTCGGGCGAGCTTCATTGCTTGACCAGCTCGAGCGCCTGCGAGGTGTAGAAGCCGCTGGCAACGCGCTCGGTGCGCCCGCAGCGCCATCCGGCGAGCCACTGATCCGCGGCGATCGCTTCGCGCAGGCGTCGCTCGGCGATCGGCTCGATGAACGGCGCGCGATCCTGGCGCGGGAACAGCCGGCCGATCGCGATCATGGTCGCCAGCAAGGGGTTGCTCGGCGCGAAGGTGAAGACGATCGAGCGACGCGCCCGCGCCGCGAGC